>JAIHTM010000415.1 GCA_022713905.1 Collinsella sp. | reverse complement strand
ACCTGCTTGCGAATCTGGGCGAGCTTGTCTTCGGCGAGCGGCCGGGCGATACCGTTGACCTCGACAAAAGAGCAGATCTCGAGCATTTCCTCGGCAGCTCCCTTGGTAACCATCTGGGTTTTGCCTTGGGCGTCGGAGACAACTACGCTCAGGCGACGGCGCGAGAAATCGAAGGGAACCTCGTCGACCTTGGTGTAGCGGTCGCGCAGGCTCTGGCCCAGCATGGAATCGGGTGCGGCGGTCGAGGGTGTCACATCGGCACGGTCGATTACGGCCAGGTCGATAAGATTTTTGAGGCCGGTCTGGAAGAAGCTGTTCAAAAACGCATGGCGCAGCACGCGCGCGTCCTCGTTGCCATCGGTGTTGAGGTAGCGCTCGAGCACGATGCGGTCTTCGGTGAGGGTGCCGGTCTTGTCGCAGCACAGGACGTCCATGGCACCCAGGTTTTGAATCGCCGGCAGCTCCTTGACGATAACCTGGCGACGGGCGAGGTCCTTGGCGCCCTGCGACAGGCTCGTGGTCACGATGACGGGGAGCATCTGCGGCGTGATGCCCACGGACACGCTCGTGGCGAACAGCAGCGCGTCGATGACGTTGCCCTTGGTGGCGGCGTTGATGGCAAAGACGGCCGGCGCCATAACGAGCATCAGGCGCACCAGCAGCATGGAGACGCTCGAGACGCCGCGGTCAAACGCGCTCTTCTCGCTGCGCCCGTTGAGCATCTTGGCGATACCGCCCAGGTAGGTGTCCGAGCCGGTGGCAACGACAAGCGCCATGGCGGTGCCGTTTTGCACGGAGGTGCCGGTAAAGACGATGTTCTTGCAGGCAGAGAGTGGCAGCGCGGAGCCGTCGGCGCCCTCGACGACGGTGGCGGCAGCGGTCTTCTCGACTGCCTCGCTCTCGCCGGTGAGTGCGGACTCGATGACAAACAGGTCGCGCGCGGTGATGACGCGGGCATCTGCCGGCACCATATCGCCGGCAGAGAGACGGATCACATCGCCGGGGACGAGCTCGTCGAAGGGGATCTCGATGCGCTCGTCGTCGCGCAGAGCGGTGCAGGTGTTGGAGACCAGGTCCTTAAGGGCCTCGGCCGCATTGCCGCTGCGGGCTTCCTGGATAAACTTCATGCCGCCCGACACCAGCAGCATGATGCCGATGACGATGAGCAGGATCGCCGACATGGTGGACAGCTCCGCCTCGCTGAAGCCGAAGGTGAGGAAGAAAATCTCCACCCCCAGCACCACGAACAGGTCGGTGAGTCCGCCGGGCAGGGCGGCGCGGAACACGTTGGACAGGAAC
>JAIHTM010000074.1 GCA_022713905.1 Collinsella sp. | reverse complement strand
TATCTCCCTAGAAAGGAGGTGATCCAGCCGCACCTTCCGGTACGGCTACCTTGTTACGACTTCACCCCCCTCACCCTCCACACCTTCGGCGCCTCCCCCCTCTCGGTTGGGCCGGCGACTTCGGGTGCAGACGACTCGGGTGGTGTGACGGGCGGTGTGTACAAGGCCCGGGAACGCATTCACCGCGGCATGCTGATCCGCGATTACTAGCAACTCCGACTTCATGGGGGCGGGTTGCAGCCCCCAATCCGAACTGGGGCCGGCTTTCCGGGATCCGCTCCCCCTCGCGGGGTGGCATCCCTCTGTACCGGCCATTGTAGCACGTGTGCAGCCCAGGGCATAAGGGGCATGATGACTTGACGTCGTCCCCGCCCTCCTCCGCCTTGACGGCGGCGGTCCCGCGTGGGTTCCCGGCATCACCCGATGGCAACACGCGGCGGGGGTTGCGCTCGTTGCGGGACTTAACCCAACATCTCACGACACGAGCTGACGACAGCCATGCACCACCTGTATGGGCTCCTCTCGGCCACGGGGTCTCCCCCGCTTCACCCATATGTCAAGCCCTGGTAAGGTTCTTCGCGTTGCTTCGAATTAAGCCACATGCTCCGCTGCTTGTGCGGGCCCCCGTCAATTCCTTTGAGTTTTAGCCTTGCGGCCGTACTCCCCAGGCGGGACGCTTAATGCGTTGGCTGCGGCACGGGGGGATCGTCCCCCCACACCTAGCGTCCATCGTTTACGGCTGGGACTACCAGGGTATCTAATCCTGTTCGCTCCCCCAGCTTTCGCGCCTCAGCGTCGGTCTCGGCCCAGAGGGCCGCCTTCGCCACCGGTGTTCCACCCGATATCTGCGCATTCCACCGCTACACCGGGTGTTCCACCCTCCCCTACCGGACCCAAGCCGCGGAGGTTCCGGGGGCTTCGGGGGGTTGAGCCCCCCGCTTCGACCCCCGGCCTGCCGGGCCGCCTACGCGCGCTTTACGCCCAATGAATCCGGATAACGCTCGCCCCCTACGTATTACCGCGGCTGCTGGCACGTAGTTAGCCGGGGCTTCTTCTGCAGGTACAGTCTTGACTCTTCCCTGCTGAAAGCGGTTTACGACCCGAAGGCCTCCGTCCCGCACGCGGCGTCGCTGCGTCAGGGTTCCCCCCATTGCGCAAGATTCCCCACTGCTGCCTCCCGTAGGAGTCTGGGCCGTGTCTCAGTCCCAATCTGGCCGGTCGGTCTCTCAACCCGGCTACCCGTTGTCGGCACGGTGGGCCGTCACCCCGCCGTCTACCTGATGGGCCGCGGAGCCATCCCCTCCCGTCGGGGCTTTAGCCGGGGTGCCATGCGGCACCCCGGGGTATCCGGTATTACCCGTCCTTTCGGGCGGCTATCCCGGGGGAGGGGGCAGGTTCTCCACGTGTTACTCAGCCGTTCGCCACTCGCTTCCACCCGGAGGTGGGTGCCGTTCGACTTGCATGTGTTAGGCGCGCCGCCAGCGTTCATCCTGAGCCAGGATCGAACTCTCCGTCCAAAATATACAAATCCAAGTTAGACCATTTCAAATGGTTCGATGTCTGCCCGGATGCGACACATCTGGTGTGTCCATCCTCGCAGTATCCGGTTCTCAAGGTGCACGCTTTGCGGCTGATCCGGTCCGACCGGGCCGCGCGGCAAGGAGATATATTGCCAGACCGCGAAGCCATGTGAGACGTCAATTCCACTCTTCACAAGTCCTACACAATCTATCGCTTTCTATATAGGTAATAGAAAGTCATGTGCAGTAAGACCGCACGTATCAGATGATGACCCTTCGGTTAAGAGGTATATAAAGATCGGTCACCTGTAAGTGTCTATCTACCCGCGCTTTTAACTATATATACCAGCGCTTTAGATAAAAAGAGGGAGCGCCGCGCATAGCGCGACACTCCCCTAGCGATTCAAGAGAATCAATTAGGCCTCGAGAGCCTTCTTGGCAATGGTGGCCAGCTCGTTGAAGGACTCGATGTCCTCGTAAGCCATCTGAGCCAGAACCTTGCGGTCGAGCTCGATGCCGGCAACCTTCAGGCCGTGCATGAACTGAGAGTAAGAGATGTCGTTCAGGCGAGCAGCAGCGTTGATACGGGTGATCCAGAGAGAGCGGATCTCGCGCTTTTTGTTGCGGCGATCACGATACTGATACTGCAGGGAGTGCTGGACCTGCTCTTTAGCATGCTTGTAAGTACGCGAAGCGGCACCGTAGTAACCCTTCGCACGGTGCATAACGGTACGGCGCTTCTTCTTGGCGGCAACAGCGCGCTTAATACGTGCCATGTTCTATCAACTCCTAGACGGTAAAACGAAAAACGGGAACGCGAACTTAGGCGAGACGCGACTTGATGACCTTGCGGTCGGCAGCGGCGATCTCGGTCTCCTGACGGAAGCCACGCTTACGCTTGGTGGACTTCTTGCTCAGGATGTGGCTCTTGAAAGCCTTGGCGCGCATAAGCTTGCCGGTACCAGTCTTGCGGAAACGCTTCTTGGTGCCGCTGTGGGACTTCATCTTAGGCATGAAATACTCCTTAATCGGTTACAGAACACTAGTTACTTGGTATCGCTTGCCGCTTTTTCCTCATCGAAGGCGCCCTTAATCGGGGCGAGCAGCATAAGCATGTTACGGCCTTCCATCTTAGGCTTGGATTCGACCGTAGCGTAAGGCTTGAGATCCTCGGCGAGACGCTCGAGAACGTTAAGACCCTGCTCCGGGTGAGCCATCTCACGGCCGCGAAACATGATGGTAATCTTAACGCGTGCGCCCTTCTTGAGGAAACGCAGAACGTGGCCCTTCTTTGTCTCGTAGTCGCCAACGTCGATCTTGGGTCGGAACTTCATTTCCTTGACCTCGACCTTGGACTGGTTCTTACGAGCAGCCTTGGCCTTCATGGCCTGCTGGTACTTGAACTTACCGTAGTCCATGACCTTGCAGACCGGCGGCTCCGCGTTGGGAGCGATCTCGACCAGGTCGAGACCCTGATCGTCAGCGACGCGCTGGGCATCGCGGATGGCGAACAGGCCGAGCTGAGAGCCATCGACGCCAATCAAACGGCACGAAGATGCAGTGATCTCGTCGTTGATGCGGGTGTCATCAGACTTAGCTATTTTCCCTACCTCCATTCATAAAAAAATAACCCGGCGCTTCCCAGCAACCAGGTCGTACACATAGACATCCTCGATATGAGGAAGGGAATCTAAGTTGTATGACCAGTCAGCTGCTCATTGGCGCCAAAAGGTGGGAACCCTCGGGTTCCTCTTTAGGGCATTGCGGGAACAACGCCTTGGCGATAATAACACGTTCGAAGCGTTATCACATTACGTACACGAAAAAGGGGGCCTTGACCCCCTTGAACGCTCACTTGCATGCATGGTGCCCGAGGCGAGACTCGAAGGGTCTTCGCTTCGCGAAGCCCCGGGCTTCGGGCGCATGGCGCCCTCGCCACGCTCCGCTACAAACAGGCCACAGGCCTGTTCGCTTAACGCTCCGCGCGCTCACGCGAGTTCGGCACGAAAAAGGGGGCTTAAACCCCCTTGAACGCTCACCTGCATGTATGGTGCCCGAGGCGAGACTCGAACTCGCACGTTGTTGCCAACGGTGGATTTTGAGTCCACTGCGTCTGCCAATTCCGCCACTCGGGCACGTAATGCGTGAGTTAGTTTATCACAGCTTGCTATCGATTAGTCCGAAAATGGAACTTCGAGCATTTCGACGAGTTCGACCGTACGAAGCATCTCACGCTGACGGCATCCGCGACCGTCGACCGAGGCCTCGCCCATCTGATTGTCGTAGGGGTCCTCGCGCATGCCGTCGAAAGCCGGCTCAAACTCGGCCTGGAATCGATTGTTTGCCACCATGCGCCACGGGTCGAGGCTGCCAAAGTAGTGACGGCGGCGCCACTCCTCCCCCATTCTGCGTGCCGAGGAGCCAAACGATACGTCGGCGTTAAGCCAACCGGTCTGCGGCGTATAGAACTCCGCCCAGTCGTGCGGCCCCACCGAATCGGGCGCAACATACAGGCCACTCTGCCAACGGGCAGGCACGCCGGCGATGCGACACATGGTGATAAACGTGAGCGCCATAACACCGCAATCGCCGCGGAGCGAATGCGCGCAGTCATCGGCAATAGAGCCCAAAAGTAGGTACGGCGGCTGATAGCGATAGTCGATATGTTGCGTCAGGTAATCATAGATAGCACGGGCGCGATCGAGCGGATCTTCGAGCCCGTCAATAACACGGGCCGTCAGCTGCTGCAGGTACGGAGTAAACGCAATGTGCGGACGATCCTCGGAAGTGTCCTCGGGCAGCGGCGTGTCCATGCACGGATGCGACGGAAGCGCACCACCATAGACATCGCAATAGGCGGCATCAATGCGATAGCGATAGGTCACTGAGAACGAACGCTCAGTCGAAGATGCCCATGAGGCAGTACGAGCCGAAGCTTCTTCGGGAGCAACGGCACCTTCCGGCGTCATGTCGAGGATCTCAACTTGAGACTGCTGACGGCAGGCGGCGGCAACGGGAAGCCACGCGCGAACGGTCTCCCCCTCCAAAGCCCCGGGGACAGACACGGATGCCTTAAGCGTAATGACACGAGTCAGCCCGTTTTGCGACTCCATCTCCTTGAGCATTTGGTTACGCAGCGCAATTCCGTCCGTAGGATCGGGCCGCAAGCCCGGAACCTCCTTGGGATACACGCGAAGCGAATCGAGGAAGTTATCGAGAACGAACAGTTCGCCATCGATAAAGCGCCAGTCAATACGCTTACGATTAATCAGGTCATCAAACTGCTCTTCGGTAAACTCTGGCCACTCCTCGCGAATCATCGCAATAGCCTGGTCGCGCGACACCGAAAAATGAAGCGGCGTCTCGAGTATGCGATACCGCTCGGCACGAACACAAGCAGCCAGCGAAGGCTCGGGGTTCTGCTCCAAAAGGCGATCGCAGGCAGCAACAGCCTGCGTCAAATACCCGGCATCCTTAAGACGAAGAATCTCGGGCGGCAGTCCAACATCGAGATGACGAAAGTCATCACAGCAAACATCAACAGAGCAACCAACTGGACCCTCGTCAATAACCTTCCCATCCGAAGGCAGTACGTTAATAACAGCCATACCAAAACTCCAAGTCACTAGAACGCTTGAAGCCCATTGTAGCGAGATAAAAAGAAAGCCCCAACAAGGGAGCCATCAACACCGCTGAACGGTAGTCAAATAAATAATTCAGACTCGTAACCCTGCGGCGTTAAACGAAGGAAGCCCCGTCCCCCGGAGCTGTTTTCTTGGCGCGACTTCTGGCAAAGCCAGGTGAGCGCAAAGGAAACAGTGTAGGGGGACGGGGCTTCCGGCGGGAAGTTTAGCGACGCTTACGCCTTGTTGACGGAGCCAAACTCCTCCATGAGCTCCTTGGTGCGGGCAACGATGTTGTCGCGACCAGGCTTGAGGAGCTTGCGGGGGTCAAAGCCCTTGCCCTGCTGATCCTTGCCAGCCTCGATGTACTCGCGGACGCCCTTGGCGAAGACGAGCTGCAGGTCGGTGTTGACGTTGATCTTGGAGATGCCCAGGGAGATGGCCTTCTTGATCTGATCCTCGGGGATGCCGGTGCCACCGTGCAGGACGAGGGGCAGGTCGCCGGTCTGGGCCTTGATCTCGCCCAGGCGCTCGAAGGAAAGGCCAGCCCAGTCGGCGGGGTACACGCCGTGGATGTTGCCGATGCCGCAGGCGAGGAAGTCGACGCCCAGGTCAGCGATCTGCTTGCACTCAGCAGGATCAGCGAGCTCGCCGCTGGAGGTCACGCCGTCCTCGGTGCCGCCGATGCCGCCGACCTCGGCCTCGATGGACATGCCCTTGGAGTGGGCAAGCTCAACGAGCTCCTTGGTGCGGTCGAGGTTAAGCTGGAAGGTCTCCTCGTGAGAGCCGTCATACATGATGGACGTGAAGCCGGCCTCGATGCACTTAAAGCAGTCCTCGTAAGAACCGTGATCGAGGTGAAGGGCGACGGGAACGGTAACGCCCGTGGCCTCGACGGCAGCCTTGACCATGTCGGCGCAGACCTTGAAACCGCCCATCCACTTAGCGGCACCAGCGGTGCACTGAAGGATCAGCGGAGACTTGGCCTCCTCGGCGGCCTGGAGAATAGCCAGGGTCCACTCGAGGTTGTTGGTGTTGAAGGCACCAAGACCGTACTTGCCGGCCTCGGCCTTCTTGAGCATGTCTGCTGCGTTGACGAGCATAAAAGAAACCTCCTGTAAGGTTGCTCCGATAACGCCTGAGATTTTACCACGGCGCACCCGAGCATAAACGTTCGTTTGTTCACGAATATCGTCCAAACAGACTTTTTTGACCGTTTGCCCTACGGAATCGACCCGTTGGGGAAAAATAGCTTGACGTTTGGACGCTTCTCGTGCTTCAAAAGCCGACTATTAAGCTAAATCTGCATGAAAGGGTTCTGCATGAGCTCGCGTGCCATGGTGGTCGAATCGCCATGGCCGGTTAGGCAAACGGTATCGGGCGGGAGAAGCCGGGCGAGCTTGGAGAGCGAGCGCAGAATCGCCGCCTCGTCTCCTCCAGAAAGATCGGTGCGGCCGTGCCCACCCGGAAACAGGGTGTCGCCCACAAAGGCAATGTTCCCCTGCTCGGTGGCAGCAAACAAGACGATCCCGCCCGGCGTATGCCCTGGCGTCTCGATCACCTGCAGGTAGATATCGCCCACCTCGATAGCATCGCCCCCGGCGAGCAGGCGTGTCGGCTCCCCGGGGTCAGGCGCCTCAATGCCCCACATAGTTCGCTGTTCCTCGATGTTCGCATGCGGCACCGCCACATCCTTAGCACACAGCTCATACTGGCAGCCCTCGCCAACGGTGGTTCGCATGCCTGCAACACCACCAACATGATCGGCATGGCCATGAGTGCATACGGCGCCAAACACGCGTACGCCGGGATGCTCGGCTCGAATATGCTCCACCAGGCGTTCGCCTTCCCATGCGGGATCGATAATCACGCACTCATTGTCCGAAATAACAGCATAGCTATTGGTCTGAATGGGACCGTTTACGAGCATCTCGATCTCGACCGATCCCTTGGGAGTTAAATCCAAGGACACAGCACTCATGTCCCTCTCCTCTCTATAGAACTCGAGGCATCAAACGATGCCTCGAGTGTAGCGAATATCGATAATGTGGCACGTTCGTCGCGACTAAACGCGGCGCTTAAGCTGGGCTCCACCCTCACCGGGCATCAGGCGGCGCGCGTCGTAGACCGAGTCAACGCTGCTGATGGAGGCCAGCAGCGGATCCAGACCACTCGCGTCCGAGATCTCGACCATAAAGCGCAGGGTTGCAATACCCTCGCGGTTGGTCGACGTGGCGGCAGAAAGGATATTGCCGCCCGCATCGCCAATGGCAATGGTGACATCCTTGAGAAGGCCCATGCGGTCCAGGCACTCGACCACGATCTCGACCTGGAAGAGGGTGTCGGCAGCGCCGTCCCACTCCACTTCAATCATGCGCTCGGGATGCTCCATAAGACCCTTGACGTTGGGACAGTTGGCGCGATGCACCGAAACGCCACGACCGCGCGTGATGAAGCCGACGATGTCGTCGCCCGTCACGGGGTTGCAGCAATGAGCCAGACGGACCAGTAGGCCGCTGTTGCTCTCGCCCTTGACGATAATGCCGTTACTGGCGCTCTTGCCGCGCTTTTGCGGCTTGCGGTTGGAGCCGCGAGCAGGCTGCTTCACGACCTCGGCGATAGCCTCGGCCTTGGTGAGCTGTTCCTCGGGCTTGGGGTCCAAGATTTGCTCGACCTTATTGCCCACAGCGCGCGGGGCAACCTTGCCGGCGCCGACGGCGGCAAACAGGTCCTCGAGCTGCTTGAAGTTAAACTGCTCCGCCACGGCGTTGAGCGCACGCGTCGAACGCGGCGTAGAAATGCCATAGCCACGCTTACGCAGGTCCTTGGCCAGCATATCGCGACCAGCAGCAGCGTCATCGTCTTTGGTCGCGGCGGCAAAATAGCGGCGGATCTTTGACTTGGCGGAAGGTGTCTTAACGATCTTGAGCCAATCACGCGACGGCTTGGAACTCTTGTTAGTCAGAATCTCGACACGGTCACCCGTCTTAATCTCGTGCGTGAGCGGAGCCACCGCACCGTTGATTTTGGCGCCGACGCAATGGTTTCCCACCTCGGTGTGAACGGCGTAGGCAAAGTCGAGCGGCGTGGAGCCGGCACGAAGCGCCATGACCTCGCCCTTGGGCGTAAAGACAAAGATCTCCTGATCGAAGAGGTCGACCTTCAGCGAATGCAGGTATTCCTTGGCGTCGGTAATCTCATCAGACGCAGCCCAATCGAGCGAATGTTTGAGCCAGTTAATCTGGTCGTCCAGACGCTGGGCATCATTGGTCTTGGAGGCAGACGATCCGCCCGACTTCTTATATAGCCAGTGGGCGGCAATGCCGTACTCGGCCTGCTCATGCATCTCGTAGGTTCGAATCTGAATCTCGAGCGGGCGAGCCGTGGGGCCGATGACCGTCGTGTGGAGCGACTGGTAGTTATTGACCTTGGGCATGGCGATATAGTCTTTAAAGCGACCGGGCATGGGGTGCCACAGCGTATGCACCGCGCCGAGCGTGGAGTAGCAATCGCGCACCGAATGCGTGATGACGCGCAGTGCCACCAGGTCGTAGATCTCGGAGAATTCCTTGCCCTTGCGCTTCATCTTTTGGTAGATGGACCAATAGTGCTTGGAGCGGCCGTTGATCTGGAAGTCCTCCAGACCAATGCGGTTGAGTTCATCGGTAAGCGTCTTGATGGTCTCGGCAAGATAGCGCTCACGGACCTCGCGCGACTCCGCCACCATGCGCGCGATGCGCTGGTAGGCATCGGGCTCCAGGTAGAAGAAGGACAGGTCCTCGAGCTCCCACTTAATGGAACTCATACCCAGACGATCGGCCAGGGGCGCGTACACGTCCATGGTCTCGCGAGCCTTAAACAGGCGACGATCCTCGCGCAGGGCTGCCAGCGTTCGCATGTTGTGCAGACGGTCGGCAAGTTTAACGATGATGACGCGAATGTCCTTGGACATGGCGAGGAACATCTTGCGCAGCGTGAGCGCCTGCTTCTCGTCCATGCTATCGACTTCGATGTTGGTGAGCTTGGTCACGCCATCGACGAGCTCGGCCACCGTATCGCCAAACAGGCCGGAAACATCGGCGAGCGAGGTCTCGGTATCCTCGACGGTATCGTGCAGCAGCGCGGCACACACCACATCGCAGTCCATCTTGAGATCGGCTAAAATGATGGCAACCTCGACGGGATGGTTGATGTACATCTCGCCCGAGCGGCGCTTTTGGTTGCAGTGCTTCTCGGCGGCAAAGCAGTAGGCCTGCTCAACCTTAGAAAAGTCGTCCTCATTCATATATTTGAGGCACAGGCGCTCCAGCTTGTCGTAGCTGTCCGCCATAATCTCGGGCGGCAGCTCATCGGCATGCTTATAGTGCTCCATCTCCGAAAACGGCTGGAGGGTGGAATCATGGGCGGTACGGGCTGCGGCATCCATCGAGGTCCCCTTCCCCTAGGCCCGCGGTACGATCGGGCGGTTAACTTTGGCTAGCATATCAGAAGCGCACGAATCGAGCGCCCAGCTCCGGAAAGCCGAAAACTCCATGCGCGAGCGCAAGCCCTCCAAATAGCGAATTGACCTGCTCAATTGCACGCGACCGGGGTTTTCGGCCATCGCGATGCGACGGGAGTCGTCAAACCCCGAAACGCGACAGAAACCAAGCTCTTCGAAGATTCCCAGGCCGCTTTCCACCGAACGCTCGTCGACCGGCGTGCGAGCATCGATGGCAAGGCACATCTGCGCGATGTCGATATCGCTCGCGCAGAATGAATCATCCCCGGTTTTGCCGCGGTTGGAGCGCCACATGGTCTGCAGCGCGCGATAGAGCGTGACGAGTTCGTCGCGCTCGGGCGCATAGCAGTCGAGCAGGCGCTCGTTAATGCGGGCGTCGCGCGACGAATAGAGCAGATGGATCACGGCGGGCTGTCCGTCACGACCGGCACGCCCGCTCATCTGGTTGAACTCAATGGCGCCAAACGGCATGTGGTAGAGCACGACATGGCGGATATCGGGCAGGTTGACGCCCTCGCCAAAGGCGGAGGTCGAAACGATGCAGCTGAGGCTTCCGTCTCGGAATGCTTCCTCCACGCGACGGCGATCGGAACGCGCAAGCCCCGCGTTATAGAACGCGATATGGGTTGCGCAATCGGGCACACGCTTGCGCAACGTCTTGGCGAGCGCCACGGACTGGTCGCGCGAATTGACGTAAATGACGGTCTTCTCCCCCGTCGCCACGATCGACACCAAACGGTTCTCGCGGCTCGCAAGGTCGCGGTCGTCCTCGAGCAGCAGGTTCTCGCGCACCGTCTCGTCGACCACCGTGCGAGTGATCGGCAACATGCGGGCAAGCTCGGCTACGACCGGAGCCGTCGCGGTGGCCGTCGCCGCCATAACGACCGGGTCGCCCAGGGCTTTGAGGATATCGGGCATGTCAAGATAGGCGCTACGGTCGCCGCCCTTGGCAAGGCCGGCGTGGTGCGCCTCATCGATAACGACAAAGCCGATGCGGCCCGAACGCGCGAAACGGTCACGGTGGATAGACAGGAACTCGGGCGTCGTGAGCACGATACCGGTACGGCCCGAAGCTAGACCGGCGAACACGTCATCGCGTGCGGCCTCCACGGTCTCGCCGGTCAGCACGCCAACGCCAATGCCAAGCGCTGCCATCGTCGACGAGAGGTGATAGGCCTGGTCGGCAACGAGCGCGCGCAGCGGATAGACAAAGATGCTCGCACGCCCGCGAAGGACCGCCTCGCGCGCGGCATGCACATGGAAGATGAGCGACTTGCCGCGCCCCGTCCCCATAACGGCCAGAACACTTTGGTGATCGGCCAGGGCATCGAGCGCCTCGACCTGCGCGCGGTGCGGCTGGTTCGAGCCGATAAAGCTATGGATAAGCGAGCGCGTGAGCTCGGTATAGGAAAGCTGGGCGAGCGTCTCGCGTTTACGCGACTCCAGGCGCAGGCCAGAATCCGCCGGTTGCACGCCGCGGCGAAGTTCACATGCCGGATCGTCGACGCTGGGCAGCGTGGTATCGCGGACCAGAACATCCTTGATCATGAGCTTGGGCTTCACACGCCCCTGCCAATGCTCGGCAACGGCCTCGAACACCAAGTCGACAGCGCTATCGCAGTTGATGAGCTTATCGATTTGCGGCACGCGGAACATAATGGCCGGCACACTCGCGGCGCCATCGGTCGCCACAAAGCGCATGTGCTCGCCGGTTTTGCCCACCACGGCGCGGTCGCACATCGTCACGCCCTCGGCAGCCAGCAGCGGCACCTTGTTGCCCTGGCCAAACGGCTCAAGACGGGAGATCTGCTCGATGGTCTCGATATTCAGCTCGGAAAGGTCGACGGTGGCGGCGACCTCGTCGGTGTCTTCAAAGTCCTCGGCGGGAAGCTCGGACAGCACGGCGGAAAGGCGGCGGCGGAACTCGTCGAGCTTGGATGCCTCGATGGTCACACCCACCGCACCGGCATGTCCGCCGCGACGAATCAGCAGGTCGGAACAGCGCTCGACGGCGTCAAACAGGTTAACTTTGCCCACCGAGCGACCAGAACCGCGCGCGATACCGTCCTCGATCGAGAACAGCAGCGCCGGCACGTGATAGCGGTTGGTCAGACGGCTTGCCACGATGCCCTTGACGCCCTCGTGCCAGCCTTCGCCGCCCACAACGATCGCGCGTCCGCCGTCATAGGTCTTCTCGACCTTTGCCATGGCATCGCGCGTGAGCTCCGCCTCGATCTCACGGCGCTGGCGGTTGATTTCCTCGAGCTCAGCCGCCAGCGCACTTGCTTCGATGGGATCGCGGGCAAGCAGCAGGTCGAGCGCCAGCTTGGGATCGGCCATGCGACCGGCAGCGTTTAAGCGGGGAATGAGCGAGAA
>JAIHTM010000414.1 GCA_022713905.1 Collinsella sp. | reverse complement strand
AGAGGAGCATAACCCCTCTTTTTGTTATTCCTTTTAATCCATCAGTTTAGTAAAGAATTACTCTATTATTGTAGCAACAACTCCTGAAGCTACTGTTCTTCCACCTTCTCTTATTGAGAATCTTAATCCCTCTTCTACAACTATTGAGTTTATTAAGTCTACTTCCATTGTTACGTTATCTCCAGGCATTACCATCTCTATTCCTTCTGGTAACTTACAAGCTCCTGTTACGTCTGTTGTTCTGAAATAGAATTGTGGTCTATATCCATCAAAGAATGGTGTATGTCTTCCACCCTCTTCTTTTTTAAGTACATATACTTCTGCTGTAAACTTTGTGTGTGCCTTTACTGATCCAGTCTTTGCTAGTACTTGTCCTCTTTCTATCTCGTTTCTTTGTACTCCTCTTAATAATGCTCCTATATTATCCCCTGCTTGTGCTTGGTCTAATAATTTTCTGAACATCTCTACTCCTGTTACTACTACTTTTCTTGGTGCTTCTGTTAATCCTACTAATTCTACTTCGTCTTGTACTTTTAGTACTCCTCTTTCCACTCTTCCTGTTGCAACTGTTCCTCTTCCTGTGATTGAGAATACGTCCTCTACTGGCATTAAGAATGGTTTATCTGTATCTCTCTCTGGAGCTGGTATATACTCATCTATTTGCTCGAATAATTCTACTATCTTATCTCCCCACTCGCTCTTTGGATCTTCTAATGCCATTAATGCTGAACCTCTTACTATTGGAGTATCATCTCCTGGGAAATCATATTCTGTTAATAAATCTCTTACTTCCATCTCTACTAACTCTAATAACTCTTCATCATCTACCATATCACATTTGTTTAAGAATACTACTATATATGGTACTCCAACTTGTCTTGATAATAGTATATGCTCTCTTGTTTGTGGCATTGGTCCATCTGTTGCTGAACAAACTAATATTGCTCCGTCCATTTGTGCTGCTCCTGTTATCATGTTCTTAACGTAGTCAGCATGTCCTGGGCAGTCAACGTGTGCATAGTGTCTATTTGGTGTTTCATACTCAACGTGTGCTGTTGATATTGTGATTCCTCTTTCTCTTTCTTCTGGAGCTTTATCTATGTTTGCGAAATCTACTGCTTCTCCTAATTGATATCTGTCATATAATGTTTTTGTTATTGCTGCTGTTAATGTAGTTTTACCGTGGTCTACGTGTCCTATTGTCCCTATATTAACATGAGGTTTTGTTCTTTCGTATTTAGCTTTAGCCATTTTGAATTTCCTCCCTTATCTTTCGATATAAATTAATT
This sequence comes from Collinsella sp., assembly GCA_022713905.1. Lineage (GTDB taxonomy): Bacteria > Actinomycetota > Coriobacteriia > Coriobacteriales > Coriobacteriaceae > Collinsella. The sequence continues at coordinate 16 of JAIHTM010000414.1, read as the reverse complement.
TTGCTCACAATAAGCT
>JAIHTM010000413.1 GCA_022713905.1 Collinsella sp. | reverse complement strand
TATCTGGTAAATGGAAAAGGTGTCCTTGTCCTGTCCGGTGGTCTGCGCCGTTTCCTGTGCCTTTGCGTAAAGCTGCTTTACGTCGCCCTCGGTCAGCTCGCCGCTTTTGAGCTGCCCCATAAGCTCGCGGCATTTCTCCGGCGTTCCCGTATAAAGCACGTCGCCCATTTTCGCCCGCCCGTTCTCCTGTGTCACATAGGCTTGCAAGAGGTGGCTGTTTTCCCGGCTGTCGCTGTAAGGGTTCCGGCGCACTCTGTAAATCGTTTCCGGGGTAAAGGCTTCTTTCGGGGCTGCTTCCGGCTTTTCTTTCCCGGCTGTATCTGCTTTTTTCGGGGCTTCCGGCTGTGGCGCGGCTTCTTGTCCCTCTCTGGTGGGCTGCTCCTGTCCGGCGGTCTGCTCCTTGTCCTGTGCCTTTTGCAGCTCCGCAAAATTCGCGTCTATGGAATTGATAATCTCGGCGGCTGCGCTGCGTATCGTTTCAAGGGAGCTTTTCAGCTCGGACAGCTCCCGCCCGCTGCTCCACCCGGCGACATAGCCGAAAGAATAGTCCGACGTGTCAAGCCCGTAATGTTGGCAGACGGTATAGGCGACGCTTTCCGCTTCGACTTCGCGGGTGCGGCGGTCAACGCGGGGTTGCTCGTCCTTTGGCGCGTTGAGGTCAATGTCGTGCAGCTTCGCATGGGCGATTTCGTGAATGGCGGTCTTTAAGGTCTGTAATTCGCTCATGCCCTCGTTGATAGCAATGCGCTTGTCCTCCAAGTGGTAGTAGCCATGAGAGCCGCCCTCGATATTCTCAAAGGCGATAGGAACGGGGGAAGTCTTTTCAAGGGCTGCGAAAAAGTCCTTATAGCGGTCAACGTCGCCTGTCAGTTCGTCAACGGCAATGTCCGGCAGTTCCTTTCCCTCGGTCTGGGAAACGTCAAAGACGGATACCACCTTGTAGGCGGGTATGGTGATTTCCTTTTCCTCGGTGACGGGCTTTCCGTCCTTGCCGATTATGGGCTTCTGCGTGTGCGGGTCGATTTTCTGCATTTCCTGTTTGATTTTATAGGGCGACGGGGCAATGATTTTAATTCCCTTTTGCCCTCTCATCACATTTCGCTCAAAGTTGTTCTTCCAAGCGGAAAAGCCCGCCAAAAGGGAAGCGTCCGGCTTCTGCATGGCGATAAGGACGGTGTTTCGGAAGCTGTAATTATGGAATTTTGACATGACTTTCAGATATTCCTTGTAACGCTCGCTGTCAAAGAGTTCCGTAATGCCCTGTTCCAGACGGTCGGTAATCTCTTTTAATTTCTCGGCGGGCTTCCCGGC
>JAIHTM010000073.1 GCA_022713905.1 Collinsella sp. | reverse complement strand
TTCCTCCCCCGCGACCGCGACCAGATCATCCTCGACCCGTCCAACCGGTACGCCGGCAAGACCCCGACGCCCGGCCTCTACCAGTGGTTCGGCGAGCCCGCGAGCCGACTCGAACCGCAGACCACGCCCGAGCGGCTGCCTCTCAGATACGGGGTGAGCCCCGCCCAACAGCGGTACTACCAGGCGCAGGCAAGACGCCTCGACCGCCTCGCCGGCGAGGCGAAGGCGCTGAACGCGGCGATCCGATGGACCCGCCTCGCGGGCGGCGACAGCGCCAAGGGACTCAGACTGCTGCGCGGGAAAGTCCGCGAATCGCACGACGAGCTCCAGTCCGCCGTCATCGCGTTGCACGACGCGATCCAACGTGGCGACCCCGACCTCGTGGCCGAGACGCGCGGCGAGATGGAACGCCGCGAGGCCCTGTGCGACCGGTATGAGGGCGAGCTGTCCGCCATCGAACGGGAAATCCACACGACCCGCGACCGCGAGCAAACGGAGACCGAACAGCGCGAACAGCAGCAACAGCAGCACAAGCGTGGACGGTCCATCTGAACCGTCCCAGGAAACACCAACCAACAAACAGAAAGGAAACCGCAATGCCAATCGAGGAACAGGCTGAGGAGAAGATCCAGAACGCCGTCCAGACCATCATCACCGGAGGCGCGAAGCTCATGCTCAGAATCCCCAAGGGCGTGGCCATGGCGCTGCTCCGCTCCGGCATGAAGCTCACCAAGACCGGCGTACGCGCCGCGGGCGAGGCCGTCAAGAACAAGATCGACAGCGGCGAGATGTCCGAGAAACGATTGCAGAAAAAGAAGGACGGCGACCTGCACGAGCTGCAACTCGACGACTCGACCATGCGCGAAGTGCAGCACAGCCTCAAGACCGCCGGCATCGACTACCACCTCGAACGCGCCGACCAAGGCCAGTTCATCCTGCACTTCGCCGGCAGGGACGAAGACCATATCCGCCACGCCGTGCAACGCGCGTTCAAAGGCATGGGCCTGGACGTCACCGACGACGACTTCACCGTCGAGCAGACGGAACAGACCCGAAACGAGCCAGAACCCCCGGCGCGGGAGACCCCGGCCGAACCGGCCACGAAGCCCATGCCGACGCAGCGCATCGCCTGGGACTTCGTGGACCCGGAGGTCATGGAGATGGCCGCGAACAGCCTCACCGCCCGCCACCCCGAACTCTCATGGGACAAGCTCATGGGCGACACAACATGCGACGAGCAGGCCGGCCGCAACTTCGCGGACCGGATCATCGGCAAGGCCACCGCCGACCCGAGCCTGCGCGACGAGCTCGACGCCATCCTGCGCGACGACTACGGGCAGGGCGCGCAAACCCAGGAGCAGACACGCAAGCAGACGACCGAGCCGAACCGGAAGACGCCGACATCGAAGCCGGAAAGCGAACCGGAACCCGCACCGGACGAAGCCCGGACACCGGCCACGCGACAGCAGACACAGGCCAGAGCAGACAATCCCAGGCCGGCCGGCAAAGAGCAAAAACCGAAGCCGATCCGATCGAAGAAGGCACTGCTTGAACGCTTCAAGACCCGACTCAACGAGAACCTCGCCGAACAGAAGAACCACATGCCACCCACCCAGAACAGGGACCGCACGCCCCGCAAGGGCCGCTGAAAGGAAACCACAATGAACCAGCAGGAACAGGCGACGAAACGCGCCGCGATCTTCCAGGACACCATCAACGGGACCAACGATCCGACCCCATGGCCGGTGACCATGTGGGCCACGTCCGGCGACACGATATGGACGGCCGGCACGGCAAGGACTGCCGGCGAGGACTCGGTGGGCATGATCTACGCTCCCGGCGAAACCATCGCCCACCGGAACACAATCGCCGGCGACACCACCCGCGCCACCGAATCCTTCGCCATCAGACCGGAGAGCGGACAGAGCCCGATGGACGCGATGCTCGCGGGCATCGAACAGTGGGACCACCGCCACCCCGACCAGTGGGACACCGTGACCACACCGGGCGAGTACCGCATGACGGATCCGACGACCGGCCGACCGCTCCCGATGGGATGGAGCGACAGCCTCGCCGTGGCCGCGTCCGCGGCAGGCCGGCTCGACCCCGACCTGCTCCAGGCCAGCCTCATGCAGAACGCGGTCGAGCACGAGCCGCGCCCCTGCGTGTTCTTCCTGGAGGACAACGGCTACGACCTCATGGTCTTCTCCTGGCATCAAAACCAGCAGGGACTGTTCGACGCGATGACATTCAAACACCTGCAATACGACGACCTGAGCATGCAGGTCACGACTATCAGCCACAGCGAGGACATGAGGGAATCCTTCCCCGCCAAGACCATGAGCGACGGCGAACTGCTCACCCAAAGCCGCGTCTACCGGGACGAATACCAGTTCTGGCGCGAACACGACGGCGGACCCGTCGCCCACGGCATGACCGGCCGCGTCATGCGCAGCGGACTGCTCAAACCGGGACTGGAGCAGAAGCCGCTGCTGAACCTGAACGACGGCCGGCGCGCCCCGGACTGGGACGAGTTCACCGACCAGGCCGCCATCTCGATCCTCCAGGGCCGCCCCGTCTCACCGACGCCAGCACTCCCCCAGCAGGAGCGGACCGGACGGTCCGCCGATCCCGCGGACGAGACGCCGGAACGGCAGGAACCGGCGCACGCGACCACGGCCACGAGACAGGTCTGGCCGAACGCGTGGGTGGCGAACAGGCTCGCGCACACCTATATATTGCATGCGAAGGACGGACGCGACTGGCCGAAGATGATCGTCGGACTCCCCCGCGGCACCGTCATCGACGGACAGGACCTGACCGGCTGGGCCACCGACATGTTCATGAGCGGCAAGAACCAGAGTCAGAAGAACGAGGGACGGGCCGTCAACCTCAGATTCAGACCCGGCACCCCGGTCGAACTGTTCACCGGCCGCGGCGCGGAACGCCGCACCGTGCAGGTCGACCCGCAGACGCTCGTCCAGGCAATCATCGACGCGCAGAAGCGCAGCCGAGACGCCGAGGAGACGCTCGACACGGCATCGGTGGAACTCGCCTCGAAGACCGTGGAGGAATCCTGGCCGCAAATCAGCCGCATGCAGGGCCGGTTCACGGAATACCGGCGCGCTGGCACGTACAAGCCGGCCGTCGCATTGAAATGGGCGCGCCGACTCGTCGACCGGACCGCCGGAGGGGACGAGGGACGGTGGACCAACCGCCAACGCCGTCAGGCCGCCAGGCTCCTCATCCGGGAACTCGCCAGCGCACAGGAACCGATGCAGGACAGAGGCAAAACGCCGACCCGGCCAACCATCGAACAGGACGCGGAGGCGACGGACACGCCACGGAAAACGGAACCGACCAAGGAGACGGAACAGGGACGGGACCACGACGAAGCCGGCTCGCCGGCCGCCGACCCGGGAGCGAAAGCCGAACCGCCGGAGACGACGCGCCGCGACGATCCGGAGCGACGGCACACGGACCTGAAGTCAACGCTCGACCGGTTCCATACCAAGCTCAGGGAGAACCTCGACGGACTCAACACAGCCACGCCGGCACCCGGCATCGACCGGAACCACGGCCAACGGAAAACACTATAAGAAAGGGGCGAACCATGGCGAGAAAACGCCTATACGCGAAGCAGACGGCCCCGGCCGAATACGAGCAGATCGACCTGTTCAGCCTTCTCGAAGAGGAACAAAGACAGGCCGACAGGATAGCGGAGCAGGTGCGCGGATACGAGATAACGGTGGGCCACGTCGCGGTGCAACGGCTCCGCGTGCGCGGAGCGGACGACGAGACGATAGCCGCCGTGGCGGCCGAATACCGGGAGAACCGGCTCCGCGGACTCGGCCGGCGGGACGCGCGGATCGCCGCCGAGAACAAGCTCGGGGTCGGCGCCGCCACTCCCGGCGAAACCACGCCGCAACCTGTGGTAAAACGTTTTACACAATTCTCCGGCACGGAAAACAACACTGAAGAAAGGAACAACAATGGACGAGATGACATGGACCGACCCGCAGCTCAAGGCACGCTACGAGGAGAACAGCAGGAAGCTGGAACACCTGAAGGAGACGCTGCCGAACCTGTATTCCGAGGACGCGCTGCCGTACAAGGTGTTCACGACGAACAGCGTCCACGGCATCCAGCGGATGCGTCTCATCTGGCTCAAGGAGCACCATCCCCAGTGGTTCAGGGAGATGATGATGGCCAACGTGCTCGAGGAGCATCTGCGGGACATCGAGACGCGCACGAGGGAACGCCAGGCGCAGATCATGGACCAGCTGATGGAGTCCAGGCACCTGCTCAACCGGACGGACTGCCTGAAGGCGGCACCACAGCTGACCGACCTGGACCGGCTCAACGGGATGAACGAGGCCCAGTCGGAGTCGATGAGCATGGCGATCCACGAGGTCGTGGAGAGCTTCTAGCATCCCTCGACGCGCAGCGCGCGCGTTCGCCCCGCGAACGCGCCGAAGCGAACATCGCCGCCATCCAGACCCTCAAGAAACTCGGCGGAGACAACGGCGGCCGGCCCTCAGCGAAGCAAATGGATACGCTGCGCGGATATTCCGGCTGGGGCGGATGCGCGGACGCGTTCTCGGACAAGCCTGAATGGCGGACGATCCGCGACGCGATAGAACAGGCCCTCACCCCGGAAGAGTACGCGCAGGCGCGCGCCTCCACACTGACCGCCTACTACACGCCCGGCCCGGTGGTCAAGGCCATGTGGGACGCGCTCGACATCGGCCCCACACCCATCCAGGTGCTGGAGCCCGGATGCGGCACCGGCAACTTCATGGCCGGCATCCCCGACGACGTCGCGGCGCACGTGTCGGGCGTGGAACTCGACCCGATCAGCGCGCGCATCGCCGCCGCGCTGAACCCGTACGCCACGATCCTCAACGCGGACCTCGCGGACTGCACCATCCAACAGGGATCGTTCGACCTCGCCATCGGCAACGTGCCCTACTCGGGCGACATCAGCCTCGACTACCGGACCACGGACGGCGGCACGTCCCGCCTCCCCCTGCACGACTACTTCATCGAACGCTCGGTGGACGCGCTGCGCCCCGGCGGCGTCGCGATGCTGCTGACCAGCAGGTACACGCTCGACAAACGCTCCGAGACCATGCGCGCCGACCTCGCGAGGAAAGCCGAGCTCATCGGCGTGGTGCGTCTGCCGTCCTCGACGTTCGCCCGCCAGGCCGGCACCGAGGCCGTCACCGACGTGCTTGTGCTGCGCAGACGCGAACGGACGCTCGACCGCACGCCCGACGAGGCATGGATCCACTCCACACCGATCGCCGTGCCCGGCTACCAGGACGTGACCGTCAACGTCAACCAGGCGGTCGCCAACGACATGCCCACGCACGCGGTGGGCGACATCAGACCAGTGATCGGCCGGTTCGGCGGCGACTTCGACGTCGTCTTCCAGGGCGCCGCGGAACAGATCGGCGAACGGCTCCGGACGATGCTCTCCATGCAGATCGCCCACGGCAGGCCGCCGTTGCAGCTGGGCGAGATGGAACCGGCCGAACGCGCGGAGGTCATCGTCCGCCCGGACCATGTGACCCCGTTCGAATACTCGGTCGACCCTCGCGGCGTGGTCTGGTACGGCGACGGCGCCACCGTCACCGAGGCCGCCCACGGTCAGGGAGACGAGGCGCGCCGACTGCGCGGCATGATCCGCCTGCGCGACCTGGCGCGCGAACTCCAACGCCTCGAACTCGACCCCGCCCGCGTGGACGACCCCGCCGTGGAGGCCAAACGCAAGGAACTCGACCAGGCATACGACCGGTTCACCGGCGAGTTCGGACGCCTGAACGACCGCGCCAACCTCCGCGCCTACGACAGTGAGGAATCCGGCCGCCACCTCGTCATGGCGTTGGAGGAGACCGACGAAAAAGGAAGGTTCGTCGGCAAGGCGAAATGCCTCTCGCAGCGGACCATCAGCCCCGTACCGCCCATGCCCGACCATGCGGACAGCCTGGACGACGCGCTGAACATCAGCCTCGACCGCGCCGGCAGGGTCGACCTGGAACTCATCGCGCGCCTCGCCGACACCACCGTCGAGGAGGCCGAGGCCGGCCTGGGCGACCGAATCATACGCGACCCCGACACCGGCACGGTCATGCCCGCCGAGGACTACCTCACCGGCGACGTGGGAACGAGACTCGACCACGTCACGGCCATGGCCGAACATCTGAGACGCCGCGCCGGCACCGAGGCCATGACCGAGTTCACGGCATCCACCTACGCGACGCCGGAGGACATGCCCGCCACGGAGCGGGCAGGCGAATGGATCAGCGAGGCGGGCGCGGACGTGTGGCGCAGCCTCAAGGACCCGTACTCCGCCGAATCCTACAGGGATCCGGCACCGGTCATCGAACGCATCAACGGCCGGGACGCATGGACCATGGGCTGGAGCCGCAACCCGGAACTCGTCCTCGCCCTCGCCTGGCGGGCGGTGGAGGAACTTCCCGAACAGCACGCGCGCGTCACCCTCGAACGGTCCGACACCGGAGAGAGGAAGCCGTGGCAAGCGCCGGCATGGCACCAATCGCACGGCACCAGCCCGCTGTGGGACGCATTGTGCTGGACATGGCGCGACGGCGACGCCCCGCAGAACTACGCGCCGATCCTCGCGGACCGGGACATGCCCGTCAGGGACCTCGCCCTCTTCGTCCACAAGATCGCCCACACCGACCGGCTCGACACCGCCGACAAGACAGCGATCCTCTCCAACCTGTTCGAAAGCTGGCGCGCCGACGACGCGAACGGCCGGCCCGTCTGGACGGACACGACCATCGGCGGAATGGCACGCACTCTCATGCCCGACACCGACGATCACACGCGGCTCGCCGAACGGCTCGCCACCGACATGTCCCTCAGCGAATGGATCTGGGGCATCGCCCGCGACATGCCCGAAGACCTGCGCCAAGGGCAGAAGCACAACGCCTACGGCGTCCCGCCACGCGTCGTCGACGCACGCCCCGACGACTACCAGGCGTTCCACACACGCCGCGAGGAACAAATCAAGCAATGGCGGGAACTGCCGGAGCACGCCGAGGCCGCGCGCGCCGACCAGGCGGACGCGGAACGGCTCGAACACGTGGCCGGCCTGCTGGAACGCGTACAGCCCACCCCATTGGAGGCCGAGCAGATCAAGGCGCCGTTGGGAGCCCCGTGGATCCCCGCCAGGGACGTCCACGACTTCATGATGGAGACGTTCAACGTGCGCGGCCACGGGCTCACGCCCGGCAAGCTCGCCCAATACTCGGTCGACTGGATTCCCCAGCTCGGACAATGGCGCGTCGGCTACTCGGGCGGCGGCGACATCGACTACAAGGCCGCGAAGACGTACGGCACCGAGGACCGCAACCCGTTCCAACTGCTGGAGGCATGCCTGAACAACGCGCAGATCACCGTCACCAAGGACTCCCCCACGGAGACCACGGCATCCGGCAAACCCAAACGCGTCAAGGACCAGAAGGCCACGATGGCCGCCATCGAGAAGGCCAACGCGATCCGCGACGCATGGAACCAATGGGTGTTCAGGGACCCCGACCGCGCGCGAAGGCTCACCGCCCTGTACAACCGCAGATTCAACAGCATGCGCCCCCGCCACGTCGGCGGATCCTACCTGACCACGCCCGGCATCGCCCACGGCGTCCGGCTCCGCCCCCACCAGAAGGACGCGGTGGCCCGCGCCCTGCGCAGCGACGAGGGAACCCTCATCGCCCACGTCGTCGGAGCCGGCAAGACGTTCGAGGGCGTCGCCCTCTCCCACGAGGCGAAACGCCTCGGCAAGGCGTCCAAGCCGATGCTCGTGGTCCCCAACCACCTCGTGGACCAGTGGGCCGGCGACGTGCTCAGGCTCTACCCGGCCGGCCGTATCCTCGTCATGGACAAGGACGCGCAACGCAACCCCGAATCGGTGCGCCGATTCTGGGGACGGGTCGCCACCGGCGACTGGGACGCGGTGATCGTGCCGGAAAGCCGGTTCAGCCAACTGCACGTCAGCAAGGAACGCCGGCTGAGGAACATGCGCGCCCGCGTCGATGAGTTCGCCCATGCCGTCGAGGCCGCCGCCAAGGCCAGGGGCGACGACAAGGACCCGACCGTCAAACGGCTGGAGGCGGCGCGCAAAAGCGCCGAGACCGCCATGAACAGGCTGCGCGACGGCAAGGAGTCGCGCGACGACAAGGCGCTGGCGGGCATCGAGTTCGAATCGCTGGGCGTGGACATGCTCATCGTCGACGAGGCCCACCACTTCAAGAACCTCGGCGTGCCCGTCGCATCCGCGGACCTGGGCATGCAATTGTCGTCCGCCGCGAAATGCGAGGACCTGCTCGACAAATGCGAATGGCTGCGCGAGGCCGGGCACGGCGGCAACATCGCGTTCATGACCGGAACGCCGGTATCCAACTCCATGAGCGAGCTGTACAACATGCAGCGCTACCTCGCGCCCGGAACCCTCAAGGCGCAGGGGCTGGACACGTTCGCCGCATGGGCGGGCACCTACGGCCAGGTCGTGCCCACCGTGGAACTGAAACCCGAAGGCAACGGCTTCCAGGTCAAGCAAAGGTTCGCGCGGTTCCAGAACCTGCCCGAACTGATGAACGCGGTGAAGCAGTTCACCGACATGATCACCAACGACGACATCCAGCTGCCCCTGCCCGAACTGGAACAGGTGCCCGTGCCGGTACCCATCACCGACCAGCAGAAGGAGGAGATGGAGGAACTGTCCGACAGGGCGGACCGCGTGCGCGACGGCGACGTGCCACCGGAGGACGACAACCTCCTCAAGATCACGGGCGACGGACGCAAGATCGCCCTCGACCCCAAACTCCTCAAAGGCCACGAAAACGACCGGCCGTTGGAGAACGGCAAGATCCAGGCATGCGCCGAGAACGTCGCCCGGATCTGGCAAGAGGAGACGCCGCGCCTGGGCACGCAGCTCGTCTTCTGCGACTCGAGCACGCCCGCATCGGGCGGATGGAACGCCTACCAGGACCTCAAGGACCGGCTCGTGGCGTTGGGCGTGCCGGCCGAGCAGATAGCGTTCGTGCACGACGCGGGCGACAACCCCGCCAAACGCGAGCAGCTGTTCGCCAAGGTCAGGTCCGGCGAGATCCGCGTGCTGATGGGAAGCACCCAGAAGCTCGGCACCGGCACCAACGTGCAGGAACGCCTCGCCGCGATCCACGACCTCGACTGCCCCTGGCGTCCCGCCGACCTGGAACAGCGCCTCGGCCGCATCCAACGCCAGGGCAACACGTACGGCCACGTGCGCGACTACCGGTACGTGACCGAAGGCACGTTCGACGCGTACAGCTACCAGACCGTGGAACGCAAGCAAAGGTTCATCAGCCAGCTCATGAGCTCGAAGAGCCCCGCACGCGAGGCCGCGGACCTCGACGCCGACGTGGTGACTCTCGCCAACATCAAGGCGCTGGCCACCGGAGACCCCGACATCCAACGCCGCATGACATTGGAGAACGAGATCAACCAGCTGAAGCTCCTGCGCGCCTCATGGGCGCAGCAGAAAGCCGACACCCGCAGGGACATCGGCCAGCAGCTCCAGCCACGCGTCGAACTCCTGCGCCAGTCGATCCGCGAGAAGGCCGACGACAAGCCGCTCGCCTCCAAGGCCCTGGGCATCCACCAGACCGCCCGCATGAACGGCCGATGGGAGGGCATGACCATCAACGGACAGCCGGTCGGCGACCGGCAGACCGCATGCAGGCTCCTCCACCAGGCCGCCCACCAGGCGCACGACGGGGACACGATAGCCGAATACGACGGCCTGCCCGTCATCGCACGCCGCGCCGACACCACCGGACGGATCACCCTGGCCGTCAAGGCGGTCCACGAACACGAATCCGGCAGCGAGATGCCCGGTCCATACCTGACCGGACCATCCAGCATCGTCAGCCAGCTCGACCGACTCGTCAGGAACATGGCCACCGACCCCGGCAAGCTCGCGGAACGGCTGGCCGACGCCGAAAGGGAGCTCGCCGCCGCACAGGAGACACTGGCCGAACCATTCGCCCACGAGGACGAATACCGGCAAAAACAAGCCGAACTCGAACGGCTGACGTCCAAACCCGACGAACCCCGGGAGACGGAAAGTAGAGACCAGGAAACCACAAAAACGGAAAGGAGCGCACGCATGCCATTGACACGGGAAGACATCAGACGACTGCTCGAACAGGACCCCAATATCGACGGCATCACCCAGGGCGGCAACGCCATGGGACACTACCTCGAAGCCCGGCTCACGGACGGCCGCGCCATGCAGATCGACCTCCACGACAACCCCGCATGGAAGGACACGGACCGTCTGGCCGGCCGGATCGAGGTATCCTACGCCAACCGGCCACAGACGGAATGGCAATACGACGACAACGATCTGGCCGACCGCGAACACACCGTCATCGACCCCGCCGAACCCGACGCGCTACAGGAGCTCGGCAAGGCGGTGGCCGAATGGGAACGCGCGGGCGGCCTCCACAAGGCCCGCGCATCCGAGCCGAGCCACCTGGCCGCGCACCAGCCGCCGGAGGAATACGCCTACCGGTGGCGGAAACCCGGGGACCCCGACAGGCACATCGCATACCTGAGCACCGCCTTCGACCGCGACCAGGCGA
>JAIHTM010000412.1 GCA_022713905.1 Collinsella sp. | reverse complement strand
ATGAGGAAGCGGTAGAAAAGCACGCAGGATTTCTTTGGAGATTGCATCGATGGGCTATGAAGAGCTGTACAGGGAGTATCTCCGGTATTTCGGGACAGAATCGTCCCGATTATAACATAGAAGATAGAAGAAAATGAAAAGGCGGATACGTGATCGCATCCGCCCTTTCATTTTGGTATGTCATTGAGAGGTTTTCTTGATTACACTGTAGTTTCTACATATACAAAACTGGGGAATCTCTAACTAGAGGATGTATATAAGAATTGGAGATGTCGCTGATATTTTGGGGGAATATCAGCAACACTACAATGCAATCATTTAGTACTTTAATGTACTAATACATTACTACTATAGCATGAGAACGGGTGAGTGTCAAGAGTTTAACGGAAAAAAGTATCCTAAGAGTGTATTGAAAAAAATACAAAAAATTGTAAAAAGGGCTTGCAAATTTATTTCCTATCATATATACTGAAAAAGCTGTGACATGATAGCGATGAAACGTGAGGTTGCTGCCCATAAGTGGCAGGTTTTCCGCGGAGCGAATGTCAAGTTAGGAAACTGGCGACAAGTCACTGTACGAATCAATAACATCCATTGAAACATGGTAACAACGTGTGGTCTGATGCAGACACACACGGGAGAGTGTACAGTCACCGCTTGTCGTACTGAAGTTTAAAAGTACGAAAAGGAGGCGACTTTTTTTATGGCAAGTCAAGTAATGAGAATCACACTGAAGGCATATGATCATCAGCTTGTTGATGCATCTGCCAAGAAAATCATCGAAACTGTAAAGAAAAACGGAGCAAAGGTGAGCGGACCGGTACCGCTTCCTACAAAGAAGGAAGTAGTAACGATCTTAAGAGCGGTTCACAAATACAAAGACTCCAGAGAACAGTTCGAACAAAGAACTCATAAAAGACTGATTGATATCATCACACCAACACAGAAGACGGTTGATGCTTTATCCAGACTGGAAATGCCGGCAGGTGTGTACATTGATATCAAAATGAAACAAAAATAAGAAAGCAGTATTCCTAAAATTTAGGATGAACGGATACATTTTCCGTTCCGCTGTAAATCACAGGAGGTAAACATAATGAAGAAAGCTATTTTAGCAACAAAAGTCGGAATGACTCAAATCTTCAACGAGCAGGGCGTCCTGACTCCAGTAACCGTTCTTCAGGCAGGTCCTTGTGTAGTAACACAGATCAAGACAGTTGAGAACGATGGTTACAAAGCTGTTCAGGTTGGATTCGTTGATAAGAAAGAAAAGATTGTCAACATTGACAAGAGCGGCAAGAAAGAGATTGTTCACAGAAA
>JAIHTM010000411.1 GCA_022713905.1 Collinsella sp. | reverse complement strand
ATCCCAATAGTGCCGACCGTCGGCACGCTCGGCCAACAGCGTTTCCATCCGTTTCACCGGCAGTGGAGGGTAGAAATAATACCCTTGGATGTATCCGCATCCGACTGCTTCCAGCCAATCGACCTGTTCCTTGGTCTGGGCGCCCTCGGCGATGACCATCAGATGCAGCTTCTTAGCCATCACAATTATGGATTGGATGATTTTCACGCCTTTACCGGCATTCTCCTTGCTCAGCTCGATGAACTTCGTGTCCAGTTTGATCATATCGACATTAATGTCTTTGAGCATGTTCAGCGAGGAATATGCCGAACCGAAATCATCCATCAGCACCACGATGCCTCTCGCATGCAGTTTACGGATGGTGTCCTTCACCATGGACAGGTTTTTCGCCACGGTGCTTTCGGTGATTTCCACCCGCAACAGACGCGCGTCGACGTCATATTCGTTCAACAGTCCGCCGATCATGTCGGCCACATCCATCTGGTCGATATCCATCATGGACACGTTCACGGAAACCGGTACAAGATTGCGTCCTTCACGCTCCCATCTGCCCAGCATCTCAACCACGAAGCGCCATACGAACATATCCACATGGCAGATACGCCCGGCTCTTTCCAATACCGGGACGAACCATCTTGGGGGAATCACGCCATATTTGGGGTGATTCCAGCGCACCAACGCCTCAGCTCCTACAATGGTTCCTGTCTCCGCATTGCATTTAGGCTGCAGATAACAGCAGAATTCGCCGTTTTCGAGCGCATGATCGATGTCTTCGAATGTGAAGAAAGGCACCAGCTCGTTGTCGGACGGCATTCCGCCCATTTCTGGCATGTCGGTCACTCGGTCCTCCCCTCGTCGAAAAAACTATCCGTGGTATTCGCCGTTGTACTGTATCAGCGTGACGTCCTCGACGCCGTCAATCGCACGGATACGTTCGGCGAACGTCATATCCTTGTCGTCGCAAAACACTTCAACGGCCATTTCCGTGCGTTCGCTACGCATGGTTTTGGATTTGACGAAGAATTTAGTGCGTCCGAACGCGCGCGTGATCTCATCGCCAACCATATCGCCCACATAGTGGATCACCGCAATGTACACGCGACCCTTGTCCTGATGCGAATAAAACAATGCCAGCATGCCGATCATCACCAATCCGGCCACAATCACCAGCACATACATGCCCGCACCCGCCGCAATACCTGAAGTAATCGACCAGAACAAATACAGCAGATCCATCGGATCCTTGACCGCGGTACGGTAACGCACAATCGACAACGCACCGACCATACCTAGGGAAATCACGATATTCGTACTGATGGAC
>JAIHTM010000072.1 GCA_022713905.1 Collinsella sp. | reverse complement strand
GCGTTTAGCTCAGGGGGAGAGCGCTTCCCTGACACGGAAGAGGTCAGAAGTTCAAATCTTCTAACGCCCACCAAATGTTCGCAGCTCAGAGGCTATGTCTTCTGGGCTGTTTTGTTTTATGTCGCCAAATCAGCTGGCAGCTCCAACCGCCCAAGCAACCACCCTGCCCATGCACAAAACCGCGTCAATAGCCACCGAGGCCGAGACCAACGCGTCTCGAACCCATCCGAGCCGCAACTCCTCAGCAAAACGCCGCGATGTCTGCGCCCTGCGGTATCCTTGAGCCACTTGCACCCGCAGCACCAAGGAGCCACCATGCGCACCGAGCTCGATGTTCCCTTTTCGCACAAAGAAGAAGCCAAGGCGCTGGGCGCCAAATGGGACCGGACCAAGAAGATCTGGTATGTACCCAGCGGCGTCAACCCCGAGCCCTTTGCCGAGTGGCTGCCCGGTGTTGACCAATCCGACCCCTCAGCGCCGTATATATATCTAGTACTGGGCAAGCGCGAGTGCTGGAAGTGTCACAAAGAGACCTCGGTCGCGGCCTTCGGCATTCCCTATCGAACCGATAACGACGAGAGCATCGCCATCGCGCACGCGCCCAACGAAGCCAGGTACATTGCCATCGACACGGCCAACGCCAACGCACTCGCCATCGTGCCCGCTCTTGGCTGCGTGCCGGGCGAGATCCGCGACTACCTTCATAAGCGCTGCGGCTACAAGCCCGTAGGCGCGCGAACCTCCAAAGCCCCGTCGCTCGGCAACACGTGCACCAGTTGCGACGCGCTGCAAGGCAGCCGCTATCTGTTCGAGGAGCCCTCGTCCCCGTTTGCCCTCACTGCCATCAACAAGCTGCCGGCACTGGAGTTTATACGCGTCGAAGTTGCCGGCGTCTTTGGCGTCCCGGCCACGCGTACCGACTTTGACCAGGCGCTCTTTACCTGGGCACGCGACCATCACGCCGAGTTCCACAAGCAACTCGGTGAGGGGATTTATTTGTAGGGGCAACATCGAGGTATCGAGGAGCAGGGACTGATTGTTAAATAATCTCGAACGCTACAGCCCCAGAATATGCTCCAGGTAGCCCTTGTTGAACCAGAACGATTGCTTCGTCATCCAACGCCCGTCGGGCAGTTCGTAAGTATTCCTTGCGATGTCACCAATCTCTGTTCCATCGGCAAACTTGTAAGCCGCTTTTGACGTATGCGGACGAACGTGAACAATTGGGTTGTCCGCCATACCGGGCAGATTGTTAGTCACTTTGAGCTTTCCGCTCGCATCCCGATACGGATTGAGCTCAACGCCCTCACGTATTACCTTTCGCGTCTCGTCCCAACAAGCTTTCACAGGACCTTCGATTTCGTTTTCTCCCATCGCCCAGAACAAACAACGGTCGAGATGCAGCACGCCATCGTAGTCCTCACGGAACACAACAAAGAAGAAGCGATTGGTCTCAAGGCACGCATGAAGAGGCGACGTCTCCCAGTCTTCTTCAATCAAACGCTTGAACTCAAACGGCGGGAACGACATAGCCTGCTCGATGTGTCCCTTGTTGTTAACTCGAACAGTTCGAACAGAAATGCCTGCCTTGACAAATTCCTCGGCAGCATTGTTTTTGATTCCGAGCATGCGATAGACGAGTGTTGTCCACTGCGCCTTATTGCCCGTGTACTCCAGCCCGTATTGCTCCGCAATCTGGCGATCAGTTTCGCCATAGTGTTGCTCGATCAGTCCAGTTACGTAGCTTTCGAAATCAATGGACTCGTCGTCGCCTCGAACGATGCTCTCGCCGATACGCGGGGCACCGAGAACATAGGCGTGAAGCACATAGTCCATGTACGAGCGTTTGAGAGAAAAGGCGCGACGCTTCGCGCGACGGCGCTCGATCTCGCCCGTATCGGTATTGAAGTACTCGTAGTACTGGTCAACCCACATCGTGGCCTCGGTTGCACCCTTTGTGCAGGCGCCCAGGTAGGTAGTCATGCCCTCCGACAGCTCATCCGCGCGACCGTCCTGAATGTACGAAATGATCTTCTCGTAGTCGGCGCGAATAATCTTCATGTCCTCTTCGGGCAGACGAACCATAACTGCACGCTCAATGCGCTGGTCGTATTTGTCGATAGAGCGATCGCGGCCGTAGTAAATCAGCAGAATATTGCTGAGCTTGGTCTTGAGATGCGAGCTTTCATAGTCGAGCGAAACAGGACGGTCATAGGGAATCATTGTCAGAACGAGACGCTCGCCGGCAGATTTACGGCCGTCTTTGAGTACGTCAAAACACGTTGCCTTGAGCTCAACGCCCGCCTCGGGAAAGTCCGGCCGATCATCGCTGTTGGCCTTGTAGCCAAAGTAACGCTCCTCGATCAGGGTTCCCATACCGCCCTTGTACTTCTTGGACCCAAAGTCCTTGGGCGCACTCTCCCCCTCCGGTGCAATACCGAGCTCGAGAATATCGCGGAACGTCATGCCGTCGAGATTGGCAGCGTAGCGCTCAATGCTTGAAGGGTCAGAAAAATCAGTATCGTCAAGCATGCGCTTGAAATCGAGGCGCTTCTTGGACACGGGATACCTCCGAAACTCGCAACTAACCCCATAGTAGTTCAGAGCAACTACTAACGCCCAGAAAATTGAGGTCTTGATCTTGTCCCCTCGATCGGCTATTGTTGTGAGCACCATAAACGGACACAGCAGCGATTGGAGAAACGTGTCTGAGATTAATATTGCCGAGCTTTTTGCGGGCGTCGGTGGATTTCGTTTGGGTCTCGAAGGCTATGCCGACCCTCGACATCCCGAGTTTTATATGAAACCAGCCGGCCCCTTCCGCACCATTTGGGCAAATCAGTGGGAACCGCCCGGAACCAAGGCGCGTCAGTTCGCGGCCCGTTGCTACATGGATCGCTTCGGCGATGATTCCGTTGTCAACGAAGACATTAATAGGGTCTTGGAACAAGCCGAAGCGGGCAAAATCGAAATCCCCAATGTCCAAATGGTCGTTGGCGGTTTCCCCTGTCAAGACTACTCTGTCGCGCGTCCGCTCAATCAGGCACACGGCATCGAAGGAAAGAAGGGTGTCCTCTGGTGGGACATCTATCACTTCCTTGAAATGAAGAAGCCCAAGTTCGGTCTCTTTGAGAACGTCGACCGCCTGCTCAAGTCGCCCGCGTCTCAACGCGGTCGCGACTTCGCCATCATCCTAAGCTGTCTTGCCGACCTCGACTACACGGTCGAATGGCGCGTGGTCAACTCTGCCGAATACGGTTTCCCCCAGCGTCGCAAGCGTGTTTATATCTTCTGCGAAAAGGACGCTGGCAAGGTTGATCTCGTTAATCGCATGCACAACGGCGTCATGGCTAAAGCCTTCCCCGCCATCTATCCTGACGAGATGTCCGAGCTCGACGTTTTACCCGACCCCTACGAGAACTCAACTCGTTTTGGCGTCGGCCAAAAGACCTCTCAATTCAAGAATGCTGGCGTCATGCAGGGCTGTCATGTTATGACCTGCGACTTCGCCGAGGACTATCACGGTGAGTGCCACGTGCTTGGCGACGTGCTTGTCGACGAGGCTGATGTCCCGGAGCAGTTCTACATCTCCGACGAAAAGCTTCCCGACTGGCGCTATCTTAAGGGCAGCAAGCGCGAAGAGCGCACTAACAAAAAGACAGGCTTTACGTACACGTATTCCGAGGGAGCCATGAGCTTCCCGGATGCCACCGACAAGCCGAGCCGCACCATCCTCACAGGAGAAGGCGGCACGGGAGCGAGCCGCTTCAAGCACGTCATCGAATGTCCCGATGGCCGTTTCCGCCGTCTTGTTCCCGACGAGCTCGATCAGCTTCAGGGATTCCCGAAAGGCTGGACCGATACGGGCATGACTGACGGCCATCGAGCCTTCTGCATGGGCAACGCACTCGTCACCGGCGTACCCCATCGCATTGGCGAAGCTATGGTCGAAGTGTACGGCCTCTAAGGCAAGCAATCCGGAGCCGGCAGTTCACGCTGTCGACTCCGTTTTTCCATCCCACTCCCTTGTATACTGATGTAGCACGTGTTTCATCCGGGCTTGTTGGACCGGATTGTTCATGGGAGGGTCTTATGGCTGCTTCGAATCCGCCTAAGGGGAGCGTTTCTTCTTCGTCCATCAAGCCGGTTACGCGCAAGGCCGTGCGCTGCCAGCGCGAGGTCGCTTGGCTTGTCACGCAGGCGGCGGCCAGGCTTGTGGCGACCACTCAGGACGTCAATGCGCCTACACCGAGCTTTGTGTTAGCAGCGGCGCTGGATTTTGTGCGCCAATTGGAGCTTGCCGAACAGGATGCCAACGGCCACCTCGACTACCAGAATGTTATGGCGCCCGACCTGCAAACGTTCTGCCACATGGCCAAGTTGCCCGCCGCGCCCAATGCGCTTTCGGACGCAGGCTACATGTTTACGCTTTCGGGCGCGGACCTTATCCGCGACATCTATGCATACTGCAGCGAGCTCGCCGAGCGCCACGTCTTTGACGCGGCAGAAGTCAAACCGGGATATGTCATCAAGCTGGTTCTTAGGCTGTTCTTGATGGACGGGTTCGGGGCCATGCCGGCGTAAGCCGAGTCTTCAGCATCACCGTCGACTGAGCAACAACCGCTTTACCTTAGTGGGCGCCAATTGAGGGTCGATTATTGGGTCGCCTCGTCCACTAACGCATTTATTCCACGCGCTCTGACAGTCGATACTTGCGGTTGCGGCTCGTCGCCGGCGCCGTGGGCTCAAGCTCGCCTTGAGCAATGAGCGCGTTGACGCGCGACCTAACCTGGGAAATTGTAAGCCCCGTGCGTTCTGCCAGCTCACGCGTCCCCAGCTCGCCGTAGTGTTTGAGTGCCGTCACAATTAAGCCCCCGCCATGATCGACCGGCTCGATCTTTGAACGGTAAAGTACGACCTTGAACCGATCGAACCCCGGGCAGAACAGGGGCTCGGCCAGACCATGCGCGCGCATGGCATCGATCATCATCGGGATGCCCGAGCCATTGCCCTCAGCCGGCGAACCTGCGCCATCCGGCAGCGGGACAATCGACATGAGTTTCACGAGCGTCGCGTTACGGCATCGGGAGCTGCCGTCAAACAAGTTCTCGCGAGTCTTTCCCCCGTAAAGGCCGCCAGGATTCGTCACCTCGACACGATCGTCAAAGACGTCGACGGCAATCGATTGTCCACAGAACCGATCCCCGTATTCTCGATGGATTACGGCGTTGGCGATTGCCTCGCGCAGAACCTCCTCGGGAATCTCCAGCGAGTCGACACGCGAGACGCCTTGGACGGTCGAGATGCGGCGCAGGTTTTTGGCAACAGCTGCGACGGCATCCGAAATCATCTCGCCTAGGGTGCCCTCGCAGACTGTGCGGTCCATAAACCTTAGTGGCCCCGCAGCTCCCTTTTGAGTTCCCATGTGGACAGCCACATCAATGAAGAGCTTGGGATAGAACTGCTGAGGGTAAACGCCCGCGGCAAGGAGGCCGGCCTTGGTAACATTGCCCTGGAAGTCGAGGAAATTCAGACGCTCCATCTTTGTCTTCTTGTCCGCCGCACCGCGCATCGCTCGAGGCGTCAACGAATAGGCACGCTCTATCGTGCGGTCGACCAGCGACTCGTCGAGATCGCCCACACTCGTGCCGGGCACCGCATCGCGATCGCTAGGACTCGTCCGTTCATATGACGACAGTGCCAAAACCTCGGTCGACGAAAGCGGGACATCTTTGTCATCGATGCGTTTGTAGCTGCCACCTTGAGCGCCCCGCTCTATGACATAGCAAGGCTTGCTCGACGGGTCGAGCTCCTCAATCGTGATGACCAGAACCACGGTGCCCTGGAGCTCCACGCGCTCAATGGTGTATTTGGGCGGATTGGCCAGCTTTCCGCGACCGCCGGCATCGCCCATGCCCGCCACGAATTGGTTGAGCACTTTCTCGGTCTCAAAGTTTGCAACTGGAACAAAACCCGCGCGCTCACTCACTCCGAGCACGATGATGCCGCCGGCGGTGTTTGCGAAAGCGCTGACCGTTTCCCATACGTCGCGGGAAAGCGTCGTGGCGCTCTCCTTGACCTCGACGTTAAGATCGTCCGAGCCCATGCGTCTTAAAGACTCGAGCAGACCGGTCAGTTCGTTTTCGTTCATCTGCACGTCCTTTCGCTCGGTTCTGCGGAGAATGCCGCGAATAAATTTCCTTCGTCTCTCAGTTATCTCTCGTAATTATCTCTCATCTTTCTGCTATCTCTCATATTAGAGATGAGTGAGAGATGAAAGATAAGATGTCTGCCATCTGTTTCATATAAACATGTTTTTGCTGGTAGAACAATCAGTATTGAGATAATACCATGATTGCTTGTCTCTTTGCTGCTCAGTTATCTCTCATATTTATCTCTCGTCTTTCTGTTATCTCTCATATTAGAGACGAATGAGAGACGAGAGATACGCGAGTGATGGACGAGCGAGGATTTTCGGACGGTCGGATATCGAGAGTGGATATTTGGACGGTTTTTGGGGCTTTTGCGGCAAATTCCGTCCAAATATCCACTCTCGTTCGATAGGTATCCGGAAATCCTCGCTCGTCCGTCCGAATATCCACTCTCGTTTGGCGAGTGTCCAATTTTCCACGCTCGTGCGGCGGGCACGCAGGACCTATGCCCAATCCGGCTGCATCGTCGTCAGTTCGCCGCAGAGCCGCGGCCCCATATGGGTATACTCTCGAGGATTCGACTCGATTCGCCCCCGCTGGGGCGTCAAAGGAGACTGCATATGTCCACCACCCCCACCGATCCGCGCGCCGCCGCTGCCGCGCTGTTGGTACCCGGAACCACCTGCCACGGCTTTGCCGTCGAGCGCCGCGAGACCGTGCCCGAGCTCGACGCCGATGCCTATGTGCTGCGCCACACCGCCTCGGGCGCGCGCCTGCTGTACCTGGCGTGCGACGACGAGAACAAGGCCTTTGCCATTGGCTTTAAGACGCCGCCGGCCGATTCCACCGGCGTGTTCCACATCCTTGAGCACTCGGTGCTGTGCGGATCGGCCAAGTTCCCCGTCAAGGAGCCGTTTGTCGATCTGATCAAGAGCTCCATGCAGACGTTCCTCAACGCCATGACCTACCCCGACAAGACCATCTACCCCGTTGCCACCACCAACGAGCAGGACCTGTACAACCTGATGGACGTGTACCTGGACGCGGTGTTCAACCCGGCCATCTATACCAAGCCCACCATTTTTGAGCAGGAGGGCTGGCACTACGAGCTGGACCTGCCAGAGGGCGCCGAGGGCGAGGGCGACGGCAGCTCCGCGAGCCTGCGCGAGGGCACGCTGCGCTATAACGGCGTGGTGTTCAACGAGATGAAGGGCGCGCTGTCCGACCCCATGAGCGTGCTGGACGATGCCGTCAACGCCGCGCTCTACCCCGACACCGCCTATGCGCACGAGAGCGGTGGCGACCCGCGCGCGATTCCCGCGCTCACCTACGAGCAGTTCCTGGACACGCACGCGCGCCACTACAATCCTTCCAACTCTTATATAACGCTCTACGGCGACCTGGACGTGGACCGCGCGCTGGCCTTTTTGGACGAGCGCTATCTGTCGCAGCCGAGTGCCGCGAGCCGCCGCATGGACGCTGCCGTTGCCGCCGGCGAGGACCCGTCCGCGCTGGCGCCCAATCCGCTGGACGTGCAGGAGCCTGTGACCTGCGATTATAAGCGCGTCGAGATGGCCACCACGCCCGAAAACGCCCTGGTGGGCCTGGGTCTGGTGCTGGGCAGCGCACTCGACCGCAAGCGCACGATCGCGGCGGACATCCTGTTCGAGGCACTGCTGGGTTCCAACGAGGCACCAGTTAAGAAGGCCATCCTGGCGGCAGGCCTGGGCGGCAACGTGGTGAGCTACACCGCGGCCGAGAGTCTGCAACCCTACGAGCTCATCATGCTGCAAAACGCGCAGCCCGGCGTAGCGCGCGAGCTGCGCCGCGTGTTCCAGGACGCCTGCCGCGACCTGTGTGAGCACGGCGTTCCGCGCGAGCGCCTGGAAGCCATCATCAGCAGCAACGAGTACGACCTGCGCCAGCGCGACTACGGTATTGCCGACGGCGTGGCCATTGCGTGCGACGCGCTGAGCACGTGGCTCTACGATGACGACGCCGCGACACTGGCGCTCAAGTATGGCCCGGTGTACGAGGAGCTGCGCGGCGAGCTGGACGGCAGCTACTTTGAGGATCTGCTGCGCGAGCTGGTGCTGGAGAACGACCACATGGCACTGATCGAGCTGGTGCCGGTGGACGCCGCCGAGGGTTCGGAGAGCGCCGAGGCCGCCGAGCTGGCAGCCAAGCGCGACGCCATGACCGATGCCGAGCTGGCCGACGTGGTCGAGCGCACGGCCGTACTGCGCGCCGCGCAGGAGGCCGAGGACACGCCCGAGGACAAGGCAACGCTGCCGCGCCTGCGTGTATCCGACATTGGCGAGGCGCGCCCCGAGCCGCCGCTGGTCGTGGACACGACCGTGCCCATCCCCTGTCTGCGCCACGGCATCCCCACCAACCGCCTGGCCTACGCCATGCAGTACTTCGACCTGAGCTGCGTCGCATTTGAGGACCTGCCCTACGTGACGCTGCTCTGCCGTCTGCTCAAGCAGCTGCCCACGCGCGAGCACCCGGCCGAGGAGCTCGACAACTTGCTCGCCGGCAAGCTGGGCTTTTTGAGCTTTACAACCGAGGTCATGACGCAGCCCGACGTGGACGGCGTGCGCCCCTACCTGCTGGTGAGCGCCGGCGCCCTGTCCGAAAAGATCGATGCGTTGGCGAGCCTGCCGCGCGAGGTGTGGTCGAGCACGCTGCTGGCGGATGCCGACGCTGACCGCGTGCGCGACGTGCTTACGCAGATTCGCATTGGGCTTGAGCAGGGCTTTATCAACAACGGTCACTCGGCGGCACTCGGTCGCGCGATGAGCTACAGCTCACCTTCGGCCGTGGTGCGCGAGCAGCTTTCGGGCGTGGACTTCTACCTGTTCCTGCGCGATCTGCTCGAGCACTTTGACGAGCGACTGGACGACCTGCGCGCCAAGCTTGCCGAGCTGGCAGACCGCATCTTTGTGGCCGATGGCTGCATGGCGAGCTTTACCGGCAGCGACCAGGACTTTGACGCGTACTGGGATGCCGCGGGCAACCTGGGGCTTGGCGCTGGCGACGGCGCTGCCAGCGGCACGCTCGTGGTGCCGGAGCCGCACGACCGTCACGAGGCGTTCGTTATCCCCAGCGACATCTGCTTTGCGGCAAGCGCGTGCGACCCGCATCGCCTGGGCATCGACGTGACGGGCGCTTGGGCCGTAGCTGCCAACGCGCTCTCCTACGACTACCTGTGGAACGAGATCCGCGTGAAGGGCGGTGCGTACGGCTGCGGATTCCGCGCGGCCGGCGAGCGCCAGGCGGCGTTCTACACCTACCGCGACCCGGCGGTCGATCCTTCGATTGAGCGCATGGAACGCGCGGGCGCATGGCTCGGCAGCTTTGAGCCCGACGAGGCCGCCTTCGAGGGCTTTATCGTGAGCTGCGTGAGCGGCATGGACGCGCCGGTGAAGCCGTACGCGCTCACCAAGCGCCGCAACACGACCTACCTGGCGGGGCTCGATCCGCACGCCCGCGAGGAGCGCCGCGCCCAGATGCTCGCGGCAACGCCCGCTGAGCTGCGCTCGCTCGGCGCCGACATAACGCGCATCGCAGCCGAGTCACCGACCTGCGTCTTCGGCGGCCGCGAAGTCATCGCCAAGAGCAACGCCGGCTTTACCGTCATCGACCTGCTGGCCTAGCCGCAGTCAAGCAAAACCACCACAAGGGGGACAGGCACCTTTGTGGTGGTACGAACGCTTGTTCTATACGTACATATGTTCTATAGTAGGGTTGCTTGCATCAGCGTCAGATTGCAACTAGAATGTAGTTGCAGAATGTGAGGCCGAGATGACCCGGGTCGATAAACTTATTGCTCAGCTGCTCAGTTGCCCTTCGACGTATAGATTTGCCGACTTTCTTAAAGTTATGACGTCATATGGCTTTGAGATGGACAGCAAGGGCAAGACATCCGGATCGCGCATTCGCTTTTACAGGCCATCGGACGGCAGGATGTTCGTAATGCATGCGCCCCACCCATCTGATGAGTTGACGGCGGGCACCATTCGAAACATTGTTCGTTTTCTACAGGATGTCGGAGGCTGCCATGAGTAACGTTTTAGCTTACAAGGGCTACTTTGCCCCGGTCGAGTTCGATGCCGAGCAGCATGTATTAACGGGCATGGTCGCAGGCATTAGGGACGCAATTGTGTTCGAGGGCTCTACAGTCGAAGAGGTGGAGCAGTGCTTCCACGACGCCGTTGACGACTATCTTGAGTTTTGCGCGGAAAAGGGCAAGGAGCCCGAGCGGGCTTTCAAGGGCTCGTTTAATGTAAGGACAGGCTCTGAACTCCATAAACAGGCCGCGTTGGCAGCCGCTAAAAAGGGCGAGTCACTCAATAAGTTTGTAGCTGAAGCAATCGCCGCGGCGTTATAGCGTTTACGCGTAGAGCCAAACCACCACAAAGGGGACAGGCGCCTTTGTGGTGGTTTTGGGTAAGTCCGTCGCGTTTGCCCAGATAAAACCTGCCAAAATAAACCTGTCCCTTTTTGGTAGGTTTGGGAGATGAGGCTGGGATGGATAAGGCTGAGTT
>JAIHTM010000410.1 GCA_022713905.1 Collinsella sp. | reverse complement strand
TGGCTTAAGGAACCTGACAAATTTTCACTACAAAACGCCTTAAAAGATTTAGATAATGCATATAAAAAATTCTTTAAAGAAAAAGCAGGACTTCCTAAATTTAAATCAAAGAAAATTAATAGATTTTCATATAAAACTAACTTTACAAATGGAAACATTATGTATTGTGGTCAACATATAAAACTACCTAAACTTGGTATGGTTAAGATAAGGGATAAACAAGTACCTCAAGGTAGAATACTTAATGCTACTATATCTAAAGAACCAAGTGGTAGATATTATGTATCATTATGCTGTACTGATGTAGATATTGAAGCATTTGAAAATACTAATAATCAGATAGGTTTAGATTTAGGAATTAAAGAATTTTGTATCTCAAGTTGTGGAGAGTTTATAGAAAATCCTAAGTATCTTAAGAAGTCATTAAACAAACTTGCTAAATTACAAAGAGAATTATCGAGAAAAACAATCGGTAGTTTAAATAGAAATAAAGCAAGATTAAAAGTTGCAAGACTTCAAGAACATATAGCTAATCAAAGAAATGATTTTCTACAAAAACTATCTACTAAATTAATAAAAGAGAACGATATTATTTGCATAGAAGATTTACAAGTAAAGAATATGATTAGAAATCGTAAACTATCTCGCTTAATTTCAGATGTATCATGGTCAGAATTTATTCGTCAATTAGAATACAAGGCTAATTGGCATGGTAGACAAATTGTAAAGGTAGGTAAATTCTTTGCAAGTTCACAAATATGCAATAAATGTGGGTATAAAAACGAGGAAGTGAAGAACTTAAATATAAGAGAATGGATTTGTCCTAGTTGTAATGAAACTCACGATAGAGATATAAATGCAAGTATAAATATATTAAAAGAAGGATTAAGACTAATAACAATTCAAAATAAATAACTTATGTAAGAACCGTAGGAACTACGGGGATAGCCTGTGGAGAATTAGTAAGACATATTTTAGTATGCAAAATTCTATGAAGCAGGAACCCTGTGACTTTAGTCATGGGAGGTTCAGATTGGAAATGTGTTGCCACAAGATTATTATGGATTAATAGTGATTTTAGGTGTTATTCTTGGAGTTATGGGGGCATTTTACAACTGGTTTACTCTATATGTGCAGTCTTTATACAAGAAGATTCCTAAAATTGGTACCTTTGGAAAACTGTTGATTCCATTTATAATGGCTGGTATTCTTGGGATTGTTATGCCTGATGTTCTGGGGAGTGGACACAATTTAGTTGAAGAACTTACAAGTCATGAATATATTTTTGGAATGGTTGTTTTGATTTTTGTTATACGTTTTATAT
>JAIHTM010000071.1 GCA_022713905.1 Collinsella sp. | reverse complement strand
CTCGTGCGCGAAGATCAAGCAGGCGGCCGTGGACTTCCGCCGCGCGGTCAACCACAAGATGCAGCTCGAAACCAAAGACGCCTACCTCGACAAGTTCCATCAGATCGACCCGTACACCGAGGCCGTGTACGACACGGACGTGCTCGCGCAGCACATCATCGACTGCGCCGAGGTCATCAACCGGCTGCTCACCTATCCGAAGGACGCACGCCGCGCGGTCCTGTACGACAACCTCCACGACAGCCTCGCCACGTTCGAGGAAAGCGCGCCCGACTATCCCGATCTCGACGACGATGCTGACGAGACCGACGGAGGAGAGGCCGTCGATCCGAACACCGGCGAGATCAAGTAACCACACATTGAGAGAGGTTCACCATGACTTGGTTCATGATCGACGACGGCATCTACGACAGCCCGCAATGCGAGGAGCTTCCATTGTCCGCGATTGGCCTGTGGGCTCTCGCCGGCAGCTACGTCGGACGCCAGCTGCGCCACGGCGACTACGACGGGGCCATCACCATGCAGCGCGTCAGGAAGCTCGGCGGCAGCCCGAAGCTCGCCCGCCAGCTCGTGGACGCCGGCCTGTGGCGCGAAACCGAGTCCGACGTGTTCGAGATCGTCGCCGCCAACCCGGACGGCACCATGCTCTGCAAGTACGCGGCCACCAAGGAACTACAGGAAAAACGCGCCCGCGCCGGCCGTGCCGGAGGCAAGGCGTCCGGCCGCTCGAGACGAAGCAAAAACGAAGCAAATGCTTCAGCAGACAGCGAAGCAAACGCGAAGCAAATGCTTCAAACAAACGAAGCAAACGACGAAGCACTTGCCGAAGCAAAAGGTGAAGCAAACGCGAAGCAAACCGGCAAGCAAAAACGAAGCACCCTTACCTATACCTATTCCCATACCGATATAACCTCCCCCAACCCCTCCACGCCGACCCCGACGTCGACACCGGTGTCCGAGTCGGAGCCGGAGCGCGTCACCATGGCCGAACTCGAGGCCAGGATGCTCGAAGAACCATTCGAGACCGCATGGAACGCATACCCACGCCACACCGGCAGCAAAACCGAAGCCGAAAAGGCGTGGAACCTCGCCGTCCAAGGCGTCGACGGCCGACCGCCGGCCGCCCCCAGACAGCTCATCGGCAGTGCCATCGCCTACGCCAAAACCATCGACGAACCCAAATACGCGCCCAACATGAGCCGATGGCTGCGCCAAGGCGCATACATGGACACCATGCCCAGCCGGCCGAAACCCTACCGGCACGCGCTGCCCGACGGCACCGTCATCGACGACCGGTGGATCACCGGCCACATCCGAGACCACGTACCGGCCGGCACCTTCACCGACGCGATGAGAACCGACTTCTGGGCCTGCGTAAAAACCGGCATCGACCCGGAACAAAAAGCCAAGGAAATCATCAACGAATGCCAACGAAAGGCCCAGAGATGAGCACCAAACCCACCGACGAAACCCGCCGCACCGTACAACGGCGAGACCGATACCGATGCGCCATATGCGACCGGGAAACCGGCAGCCACTGGAGCGGCGACAGCATCCACCACAGGGAACCGCGAAGCCACCCGTTCGACCGGCTCCACCAACCCGAAAACCTGCTCCAACTCTGCGGCAGCGGCACCACAGGATGCCACGGATGGGTACACGCCCACCCCAAGCGCGCCTACCAGCTCGGCTACCTCGTCCACATGGGCAAAGACCCCGCCACCATCCCCGTCTACTACCGCACCGTCGGCTGGCAGCAGCTCAACGCGGACGGCACCCGCACCCCGGCCGAACCACCCTCGGACCAGCCCGGCTACATCCCCGACATCAAACACCCGAAAGGATCCCGACAATGATCAGCTACCACGAATTCCTGAAACGCAAACGCGACACGGAACCGCCCGACGGCATCGACGTCCCCGAGGGAACGCTCCACCCCCGACTGTTCGACTGGCAGAAACGCATCGTCTCATGGGCGCTCAAGGTAGGCAGAGCCGCGATCTGGGCCGACACCGGACTGGGCAAGACCATGATGCAGCTCGAATGGGCCCGCCGGTTCGACGGGCGCAGGCTCGTCGTCGCCCCGCTGGCCGTATGCGAGCAGACATGCCGCGAAGCCCGCAAGCTCGACCTGACCGCCACCTACGTGAGAACACCCGACGAGATCACAGGCGACGGCGTATGGGTCACGAACTACGAACGCGTCGAATCGTTCCCCGCCGACATGTTCAACGCGGTCGTCCTGGACGAGGCGTCGATCCTCAAACAATCCACCGACAAGACCCGCACCATGCTGATCAACCACTTCAAACCGGTGCGCCACCGTCTGGCATGCACCGCGACCCCAGCGCCGAACGACCCCGAGGAACTCACCTCGCAGGCCGAATTCCTCGGACACTCCACCCGACAGGAGATCCTCGCCACGTACTTCACGAACAACCTCGGCGCGGACAAGGGCAGCGGATGGCGGCTGAAGGGACACGGCCGAACCGCGTTCATGCGATGGCTCGCCCAATGGGCCATCGCATTGCGCAAACCATCCGACATCGGCGGCAGCGACGCCGGATTCGAACTGCCCGGACTGCACGTGGACGCCGACTACGTACCATACCGGGGATCCGTGCCGGACGGGCAGCTGTTCGCCTCCGACATCGGCGGCGTGGGAGGACGCTCGCGCGTACGCCGCGAAACGCTGGACGCGCGCGTCGCGAAAAGCGTCGAACTCGTCAACCGGCACCCCGACGACCAATGGATCATCTGGTGCGGGCTGAACGACGAGGCCGACCGGCTGGAAAAACTCATCCCCGGCGCGGTGAACGTCAAAGGCAGCATGAGCGCCGAGGACAAGGCCCGGGCGTTCCTCGACTTCGCCGACGGCAACATCCGCGTACTCGTCACTAAAGCCCAGATGGCCGCGTTCGGCCTCAACTGGCAGAACTGCCACCGCATGATCTTCTGCGGCATCAACGACAGCTGGGAATCCTACTACCAGTCGATCCGACGATGCTACCGATTCGGGCAGCGCCACGTCGTGGACGTGCACATCGTCTGCTCCGACCTCGAAAGCGAGATCGCGGCCAACATCCAACGCAAGGAACACGAGGCGACCATGCTCAGCGCCGACCTCGTGGCCACCATGAACGAAACACGCAACTACAGAAAGGCGGCATGACATGATCGACGAAACATACACCACCGACGAGGCCAAGGGCAACGACTGGCAGCTCTGGCTCGGCGACAGCTGCGAGCGCATGGGTGAGATCGAGGCGGATTCGGTCGGGTTGAGTGTGTCGTCGCCGCCGTTCGTGAGTCTGTTCACGTTTTCCGATTCGATCCGTGATCTGTCGAATAACCATAGTGCGGACGTGTTTCATGAGCAGTATGGGTATATCATCCGCGAGTTGTTGCGTGTGACGATGCCGGGGCGGTTGGCGTGTGTGCATTGCACGCAGTTGAGTCGCACGAAGTCGTCGTTCGGGTATGTGGGCACGCATGATTTTCGTGGCGACGTGATCCGTGACTACGAGTCGGCCGGGTGGATCTACCACGGTGAGGTGTGCGTGTGGAAGGATCCGCAGGCTCAGGCGATCCGTACGAAGGCGCAGGGATTGATGTTCACCACGAAGAACAAGGATTCCGCGATGAGTCGTCCCGCGTATGCGGATTACGTGCTTTTGTTCCGCAAGCCGGGCGACAATCCCGTGCCCGTCAAGACGGACGTGACGAACGACGAGTGGATTCAATGGGCTTCCCCGATCTGGTTCGACTACGGGCACGACGAGACGCTTGGATCGGAGCGGCATGTGTGCCCCGTGTGGATGGACATCAAGCAGGGCGACGTGCTGAACGCCCGGCTGGCGAAGGATTCCGATGATGAACGGCATATCTCGCCGTTGCAGCTGGATCTGATCGCCCGTTGCATCCGGTTGTGGTCGAACCGGGGTGAGCTTGTGTTCGATCCGTTCGGAGGGATCGGTTCGACTGTGTACGAGGCCGTCAAGCTCGGCCGGCGCGGCCTGTCGATCGAACTGAAGAAGACGTATTGGGCCACGAGCGTGCGCATCTTGCGTGAGTTGGACGGGCAGATGCACGAATCGATGTTGTTCTGACCCGTCAGCGTCAGGAAAGGAATCCAAGAATGAACACCAGTGTCAGGAACCTCACCGTCGGCGGCCGGTCGATCCCGCTCGACCCGCCCCGACCGCCCGAGAAACCCCACATGCTCCTGTGGATCGACACCGAAACCACCGGCATCAGCCGCACCGACGCGAAAATCCTCGAAATCGGCATGATCGTCACCAGCCTCGACGCCGCCGAGGAAGGCGGCCGGTTCATCAGCCCCGTCCGCCCCGACGATGTGAGCCTCTACGACCTCGACCCATACGTGCTGCGCATGCACCTCGACAACGGGCTCTTGGACACCGTCATGGAAACCGAACCCAACGAATACGGATACGCGAACGTGGCCCGCAACCTAAGCGAATTCCTCAACACCGAGGCATCCCAGTACGTGCTCCACCCGGCCGGCACCAACGTGGACTACGACATCGACATACTCACCAACCAGCTCGCCCCGCACCTCCACCCCGACTGGCTTAGAGCCCTCGCCAACCACCGGAAACTCGATTTGAGCACCTACCGGATCAGCGACCTAGCCCTCGACCACAACCCCTACCAAGGCCACACGGGCACCCACAGGGTCGAAGACTGCATCACACGAGACCGCAACGACTACGCCAACTACCTCGACATCATGCGAACCGTCACCCAAGGAGACAAGCAATGAGCTGGATCAACGACCCCGTCAACAGCCCGAAGCATTACACCGACTCACACCCCGGCATGGAATGCATCGACCTCACCGCCGACACCACCTTCTGCCTCGGCAACGCCATCAAATACCTCTGGCGCTACCACAGCAAAGGCCGACCCGTCGAAGACCTCGAAAAAGCCCGATGGTACCTATGCCGCGTCATCGACTACGGCGAAAAGATCGCATGGACGCAACGCCAGACCCGCATCCTCACCCGGCTACGCGGCCAAGCCGAAGCCAACGGCCTCGAACACGAATACCGCATATGGCGAGACCTCGCACTCGGAGACACCGACACCGCCCTCGCCAACCTCGACATCCTCCTAGACCACGAAAGGAACCAACAATGAGCACACGCATCTACTGCGACCAATGCGGCACGGAAACCAGCAAACGCAAGGCACTGCGATTCAGCCTGTCCGGGTATTCGGCCAACCGCACCTCCATGGGCCAGCTCAACGACATCGAGATCGACATATGCCCCGACTGCGCCCAACGATTCAACGACCAGACCATCGGCACCATCCACATACGCCGAGACCACCGAGACAAGCTCAGCCCCTACCTGCTCGAATACCAGTCCACCGATTTGAAAGAAGACCAAGCATGACCAGCATCATCACCCACGAAATCGAGGAACGCTACCCCTACCCCGACAACGGCGAGCGCCCCGTCACTCAGACGAGGCTCGGAGCGTGTTTGGCGTCGCGGAAGGCGTACGGGGCCGGGGCGACGAGGAATCCCACGGATCGTGAGATCGATATGGCGGCGCTCGCCATCTACACCGGCACGTCGGGTATGAGCGTTGAAGAGGTCTTGCCGTTGTGGCCGGACATGAACCCGGATGCGAAAGTCCAATACCGGAGGTTGGCGCGGTTGGCGATCACGGCCGCACGGACGGAGGCGCTGAAATGAGCGAACAGGTCGGGAAGATATTCACGCGCCAAGATGTGGCCGATGCTCTGCAAGACGCCTTTCTTCGGTTCGATACGTGCACGTCTGCTGACCCGGATCAGTATTCGTTCACGATCGAAGGACGTCACCTGATGATCGACTTCATCTTCGAGCATTACGGCATCCTGACCGACATCAGTGAACTGGAGGCGGGGCAGTGAGCAGTCAGTATTGCAAGCCTGCGGGCAGTGATCCGGTATGGCGTTGCCCGGTCTGCGGGCAATGGTGGCGGCTCGACCTACCCAATGGCGACTTCTGGGAGCCGATAAGCACGCTCAAGGCGTTCCTGCTCTACCACCCGAAATGGCGGGCGGAACGACGGCACAGGAAGGCATCCGCATGACACGCATTCGGATCATGTGCGATCAGACGGACGGCACCACCATCAAACTCGGCACCATCCAATCCGACGAGACCGGCGACACGCTCTACTCGGCGCACCCCAGCCTCACACAGGACATGTACCGGGGCACCATCACCCTCGCCCTATTGCGCTGGATCGGCCATCTCGAACAATTCAGCCAAATCACCAACCAACAAGACAAGGACGACGCATGAGCATCGACCTGACACAACAAGCGTTGAACGCGCTTGCCGACGCCGGCCTCGGCAACGACACTCCGGCCGAAGCCTACGTCATCGGATACACCCAAGGCCACAACGATGCGCTCGCGCTCGCCATCCGCATCGAACAAGCCATCACAGCCACGCCCCTCACCCCCGACGAACTCGACCTGCTCGCCCTCGCCCTCTGGGAGGCCAACGGCGAGCGCCCGACCGTGTACGAGAGCGGCAAGGCCGTCGCCGACGACGTGCTCGAATGGTGGAAGCAGGTGGCCGCGAGCGCATGGGGCTTTATCAACGGAACGGAGGCAATGCAGTGAGAAGGAACGGCAGACCATACGCCGTCGGAATCATGCCCATCGTCGTGGCCAGTTCCGCGGCGCTCGCCGTCGGGTACGGGCTCGGCGAACAGGCCCCGCTCGGCGAACAGGAGGCGCAGACCGTCACGCAGGAGGTGCGGCGGACCGGCGACGTGAAACGCCTGTGCCTGACCGTGAAAACAGGCGGGCGTATCGACGCGATCACCTGTCAGGTGCTCGACGACACGACGGGAGACCTCACATGAGCGAACGGATCAGACTCACCACGGCCATGCGAGAACTGCTATTGGAAATCTGGCAGAACGGCAGCGCCTACCCGCTCGACCGCAACCACCAGCGCACCTTCGAGGCATTGGAGGTGCGGGACTGCATCGAACACGTCACATGGGGAAGATGGCAGATCACCCCGCTCGGCGAGACCATAGCCAAACGACTCACGGAAAGGAACCTCGAATAATGCAGGTCAGCTTCACCGCCCACACGCCAGCCCACAGCCCACTCACCATCCAGCGACACCGTGGAACCCTTCACCCGCACCAACCCGGAAACCATCCAAGCCTACGAGGAAGGCAAACAACTCATGGAAGCACGCTACGGCCGCTTCGACGCCATGAAAGAAGCCCGACACATCAACCCCTACCGCGACGGAGACCGATAACCCATGAACTGGATACATCAAGCCGCATGCCGCGGCCACGACCCCGAACTCTGGTTCAGCACCCGGCCATCCAAAACCAAAACGGCGCTCGCAGTCTGCCGGCCATGCCCGGTCATAGGCGAGTGCCGCGAGTGGGCCGATGGGCATAGCCGCATCAACGGCTACCCGTTGCAGGGCATATGGGGCGGCCGGCAATACGGCGTCATGAGCAGACAAAGAAAGGACAGGAAATGAACAAGAAGATAGACATCGACGTCACGGCCTACCAGATCGGGCCGGTCGTCCTCATGTGCGGCGCCGCCGCACCCGGCCATGACGTGACGCACCAGGAATGCTTCGGCCGGTTCACCGTGCTCGCCCTCTCCCTCAATGCCGCGATCCGCAAATGCATGCGCCGCGTCGCCCGGATGTGCGCCGACTGCTCGGCCCGCGAACAACTCGACCATCAGGAAGGAGCGAGGGCGTGAGAGTCACCGACGGCATCCGGCGGATCATCGAGGACTGGCGCACCAAAGGCGTCAGCCCCGAAGAGACGGCGCAATCCCTGCGCATCCCCATCGACGAGGTGAAGGCCATCATCCTGCAAGCCCACCCGGCACCCGCGCAGCCGAAACGCCCCGAATTCCTCGAACCACGGTACGCGCTGGAAAAACCCGCCGGCATCGGCGACAATAGAAGAGAAAGTTAAGGAACGCCAGCAAACCGTTGAAAAACAAGCCATTCCCAGCCCATCCACCACGGCGGGAACGGCTTTATGGGAAAGTAAAAAGCCCCCACCTTTCGGCAGAGGCTCGCATTGTCCAACAAGTGAGTATAGCACCATCGAAAGGGCTGGGATGATGGAACAACGAGCTTGCGCGGCCTGCGGCAAACCGGCCGGCGCCGCGAACCTGTGCAAGGAATGCGTCAAGGACTGGGCGAAACGCCTCGCATGGCTCTTGAAGGCCGGCATGCCCGCCCTCCAACAGATCGCCTACAAACAAGCCACCACCCGCGAACGCTCGCCACGCCACGGCAACGCGGCATACGCGGCCCCACCGGTCAACGAAGCCGCCCAAGCGCTCTACTCCACGGTGGAAACGCACCTGCAACTCACCGGCGGCATGCTCGGCGTCAAACCGATCGGACACGACCGATACGGCCGCCCCCGCACCCTCATGCAATGGGCCGACATCACCAGCCTGCTGCTGCACCACATGCACGACCTCGCACGACTCGACACGGCCGGCGACCTATACGCCGACCTGATCCGACTGTCGGAAAAGGTCGAAACCGCCACCACGCGGGCCGACGAGCGCCGTCTTGTCGGCGTATGCCCCGACTGCCTGAACACGTTGGGGGATGATGGGGAACCGGTGCGCACGCCGATCTACGCCGCCCATTCCGCGCGGTATGCGGTGTGTCCCGAATGCGGCGCATGGCTCGATCTGAAGCGCGTGCGGTTGGAATACCTGCGCCGCGCGGGCCTCATGCACATCACCCGCACCCAATCCGACGCCGCCCGATGGGTCAGGGAGAACACTGGCGTCGCCGTGAGCGGCAACGACTTGAAGAACTGGCGGACGCGCGGCAAAATGCCCCGCACGCGGCACATCGACGGCCCCTATTGGGCGTGGAACATTCTGGAATTGCTGGCGTGCGCCCAAGCCAAGGACGCGCGGGACGCAGGCGACGCTTGAACCCTGACCCGGTTCCGTGTTACGCTGTCGCGTGTAATCGGAGTATCGAAAAGCCCTGCCCATGCCGGCGGGGCTTTTCTCATATCCGGGATGGTTGGCCGAGCGGCCGAAGGCACCCGCTTGCTAGGCGGGCAAGCATGACAAGCCTCATGCTTCGCGGGTTCGAATCCCGCGCCATCCGCCAGCCGCCGCCGGCACCGTGCATAACCGGCGTATGCGGCACCCGAGAAACCACCGCAGACAGACGTCTCGCCGGCGGTTCTTCCCGCTGCTTCCCGACGGCGGGCGCCGTTTGTTGTTCGTGTGGGCGTTCGATTGGAGGCGTGTCATGGCGTTGTATCCCAAGCGTATCGAAGTGGACGCCCGCAGGGGGCGGGTGCTCGTGGATGGCGTGATCTTCCCCTATGCGATGGCCGACCGGCAGCCCTATCTGGAGGTTTCTCGTGACGATCTGGGCATCGTGTGGGTGCCGTTGATCGCCGACGAGATCGTGTTCAGGGCCGGCGTCGAGGTCAGCCAGTGCAGCAGCAAGCCGAGGCTCAAGTGAGCGGCAACCCGCGCAAACGCAACGGGCATCGGCGCAGGCTGGAGCAGCAGCGGTGGCGGCACATGCAAGCCGACTGCTACATCTGCTATCGGCCCATCGACTACACGTTGCGTTCGCCCGACCCGTACAGCTTCGTGATCGACGAGACGATACCCTTGGCGCGAGGCGGCACCCTGACGCACGACAACAGCGGTCCGGCGCATCGATGGTGCAACGCCATCAAAGGCACGCACGGTCTGGCATGGGCACGCGAGCGCGTCGCCTACCTCATCGCCCACGGCGAGGCGCCGCGACACGACGACACCACGGCTCCAAGCCAGCCGATCCGATGCTCGGACTGGTTCGGGGGTGGGGAGTAGCCCCCACCCGGCCCCCTGACGGCCACCACGGGCAAAGGGCCGTTTTTCCCCCCGGACTTTTTCCACACTTGGCAAGGAGCCGTCATGGTCGCCAGAACGCCGAAAACCACCAGGTCGAAGAGCGCGTCGAAGTCCCATAGGGTCAGCAATGCCGCCGCTTCCGGTGATCGTCGCCGCCTCCTGGTGGCGATGCGCAACCTGATCGCCGAAAAGCTCGACGAAGGGTCGATAAGCTCACGCGACCTCGCCAGTCTGACGAAACGCTTGGCGGACATGAGCGCCGAGATCGAGGCGATCGACAAGGCGTCGAACGAGCATGATCCGGCCATGCAGGCCCTGGACACGGAGGACATACGATTGGATGAGCACGAGGATTGACGGGGCGGCCTGCCAGATCATCCCCGACGACCTGTACACCAGCGGCGAACCCAGCCTCAACCGGCTCGCCGCGGCGGCGGGCGACCGGTTCGACGTCTGGCAGCGGCAGATCAACCGGATCATCCTCGCGAAAAGCGCCGACGGCTTCTGGAGCGCCCGCAACGCCGTACTGTCGATCCCGCGCCAGACAGGCAAGACCTACGACATCGGCTGGGTCGCGATCCACCGCGCCGCCCGAACCCCCGGCATGCGCATCGTATGGACCGCCCAGCACTTCAGCGTCATCAAGGACACGTTCGAAAGCATGTGCGCCATCGTGCTCAGACCGGAAATGAGCGGCCTCGTGGACCCCGACCACGGCATCAGCCTCGCCGCCGGCAAAGAGGAGATACGCTTCCGCAACGGCAGCCGTATCTTCTTCCGCGCCCGCGAACGCGGCGCATTGCGAGGCGTCAAGAAGATCGCCCTGCTCGTCATCGACGAGGCCCAGCACCTGTCCGACTCGGCGATGGCGTCGATGCTGCCGACCCAGAAC
>JAIHTM010000070.1 GCA_022713905.1 Collinsella sp. | reverse complement strand
TGCCGCCCCCGGGGGCCCGGATGGGGCCTCGGGGGCGTTCGGCTAGCTGCGGGAACGGCCTATCCGCTCAAAGTGTTCGGCTGAGATCGGAAATCAACCTAAGATTTGGGACAAATGCTACGGATTCATTTGCCTCATATGGAGCTGCGGCGGTTGTGTATATGAAGCTATTCGGCGTTTCCCCAAATGATACCTGCCAAAACAAACCTGTCCCTTTTCGGTGGGTGATCGTGAGTTATTTCACCGCAGCTTAAGGTGCGGTTGGGATGTGCGCACTTTAAAGAGAGGAGCCCATGATTAGAGAGGTTGCGCTCGTCTCTCTAAATGTCTCTCTAAAGAGAAAGCCAGTTAAAGAGATAACCTTAGGCAATCTAGCAGTGAATTTGATGCATCTCTCTAAATTTCTCTTTAAAATAAGGTACCTATCTCTCTAAAGTTAGAGAGATATACTATACTTTAGAGAGATAAATCTATCGTTTTAGAGAGACGGAATGCCAATGCTGCTGGATGAACCTCTTGGCCTTATTGTTGAGCGCCTTCGCAGGCGGGGGACTGATGACGCATCGGTAGAAGTTAAAGCCTGCACGAATAAATTGAGCGCAGACGTATGGGAGACAGTGAGCGCTTTTGCGAACACTGCGGGTGGGCTCATTATTTTGGGCCTGAACGAGGCCGAAGGATTTGTTCCTTCGGCTAACTTTGCTATCGATAGGGTGCGCGATCAGTTTGTTTCGGGTATCGGAGACGGAGGCTCAGCGGCAGTGGTGGCCCATGCGCCGCGGTATGAGCTTGATCGAGGCGAGGTCGACGGGCTCCAGGTGCTTCTGGTGCGCATCTTTGAACTTGAGCTTAAAGCGAAGCCTTGCTATATCGGCGCGCGCGGCGTGCAGAACGGTAGCTACAAGCGCGTGGATGATAAAGATATCAAGATGTCACCCGCTGAGCTATATGAGCTGCAGAGTGCGTTGCTTCCGAGCGATGCAGACGGAACGGTGGTTTCGGAGGCAACGGTCGAGGATTTGGATCCAGATGTCGTGCGGTCTATTATCGCAAATCGCCGGCTGCAGACCCCGCGCGTTTTGCGCGGGGCCGATACGCTGGAAAAGCAGCTGGTCAGACTCAATATCACTACAAAGGATGGTGCCGTGAAGCTCGCGGGGCTTCTGTCGGCGGGAATTTACCCCCAGCAGTTCTATCCTAAACTGATGATCGATGTCGCCGTTCATTCCGATGTGGAAAAATCTGCACCCGGGCAACCCCGGTTTATTGACCGCCAGTTGTGCGATGGCCCGATTCCGGCTTGCATCGAAGATGCCCTTGCCGCGATTGGACGAAACTTGCGCAAAGCGACGATAGTGCAAGGCGCTGGCAGAAGGGAGGATTGGGAAGTTCCCCAGGAGGTTTTGCGCGAGGCCTTGGCAAATGCCTGCATCCATCGAGAATATTCGCCCATGTTTGTGGGGCAGGCCGTGAGTGTCGATATCTATCCAGACAGAATAGAGATCAAAAACCCTGGCGGCCTTTGGGGCGGAAAGACGGTGGACAATCTTGCAGACGGGGAATCGCGCTGCCGAAACCCAAAGCTCATGAGCCTAATGGGGGCGACGCCGTTAGAGCATGCCGAGGGGGCCGTTGCGGAAAGCCAGGGATCTGGTATCCCGGCTATGATTCGCGAGATGGAGTCTCGTTCGCTTGGCAGGCCGAAATTTATCGTTAAGGCCGATTCGTTTACGGTGCTGCTTTCCCGGCACGGGGCGGAGCTTGCTGAAAACCGCACGTGGATTCAGAACCATGTGGGCACCGAGCTGACGGATCGCGAAGAAACATTGCTCATGTTTATGCGGGAGCATGGGTGCGTATGCGATGTTCAAAAAATACGAGAGGCCCTGAAGTGGGATTCGGATGACATTCGCCTGATCTGCGGGGACCTTGTAGATAAACATGCCCTGTCAAAATGCGGCAAAGACACGTTCGAAATTATCGATAGGAACAGAGAACCGTCAGCTTCGACGGCGGATAGGATCCTGGAGGCTCTCAGCGCCGAAGTGGATATGACGGCGCGAGAAATAGCGGTTGCATCGGGGGTCAGAATTTCGTCTGTCCGTTACCATCTGCCAAAAATGGCGGATAAAGGGCTCATCGAAGTAATGGGTTCATCGACGAGTCGTAACCGCCGATATCGGAAGAAGTAGATGCAGCCGGGTCGCCTCTCTAGTGCCTCTCGAGGCCAGATGGGTGCTGGAGGGGCGATTGTCTCGCGATATTTCCCCAGATAAAACCTGCCAAAATAAACCTGTCCCTTTTTGGTAGGTCAGTTAACGCAGTCCAGGTTGAGCATATGCGAGCGAGCAGGCTCCGGGTGCGGTAAGGTGACGTGAAACAAGCGGGCGCTGACCTTTTGGTCGCGCCCGTGAAGTTGAACGTCAGATTGCCGTGCCCGGGGCCTGCGCAGCGCCGAGCAGTTACGCCGTTTGTAAAACGGCGTAACCTAAAGGTTCATGTTGCCGTGGATGTAGGGGGTGACCTCAGGGGAGATATGGTCGCAGCCCAGTTCGCGCAGCGCGGACTCGATAACGGCGGGCAGCGGGGTTTTGCCCTCGGCATCGACGGCGTTGCCACCGAGGGCAGCAATCTTGGCGACATCTGCGGGTGCGGCCTCGATATGCATGCAGCCGCCGATCAAGCGCGCGCGTACCTGTGCCAGATCAAGATCGTGCAGGTAATCCTCGCAGGCGCGGATTAAATCGACCTTCTCGCGCGTAAGCTCCTCGCCCGTGGGGACGCGGGTGGCAAGACATGCTCCCGCCGGCAGGTTCCAAACGGGATAGCCCCATGCGCGCAGCAGCTCGCGCTCTTCGTCCTTGGTAAAGCCGACCTCCATAAGGGGTGAGCGTACGCCGAGCTCTTCTGCCGCACGCATGCCGGGGCGGTAGTCACCGCGATCGCTTGCATTGCTGCCATCGATGACGGTGGGAAAGCCGAGCGACTTGGCGTGGTTGACGATGGCGGTAAAGCCGGCGTGCTTGCAGTGGTAGCAGCGATTAGCATCGTTGCAGGCTACTTGGGGGAGCTGCAGCTGATCCACCGAAAGATTGAGCACGGGGAGCTTAAAATGCGGCCCCTCATTGGCCTGTCCATCAACGGACTGCTCAAACGAAGTCTGTTCGGGCGTGCCGATGAGCGGCGTGGTGAGATGGATGAGGAGGGTATTGGTAGGCATGATGCGGGCGCACACGGCGGCCAAAAAGCTGCTGTCAACGCCGCCGGAAAACCCGATGGCCACGCGCCCGTATGCCAAAAGCAGCTGTTCGAGCGCCGATAGCTTGTCTTGAAGCTCCTCTGCGGGTGCCGTGGTGTCTAAAATCATGAAACGTTCCTTATCGTTGAGTACTCGATCGAAAACTATAATCCTAATGCGTTACTTGCCATAAGACTTCTATCTGTGTAACGAAAGTGCAATATGGTATATAC
Organism: Collinsella sp.; assembly: GCA_022713905.1. Classification (GTDB taxonomy): domain Bacteria; phylum Actinomycetota; class Coriobacteriia; order Coriobacteriales; family Coriobacteriaceae; genus Collinsella. The sequence goes on along the minus strand of JAIHTM010000070.1, from coordinate 7,351 downwards.
GTTATATACAAGTTGCCAAATGCGGTAGAGTTGCGGCAATGCGACAGCGAGAGTCGATGGGGGACCGATATGATCAAGGCTGTTATTTTTGACATGGATGGAACGCTGGTCGATACCGAGCGTTTGGGGATTAAGGCCTGGAAGGCAGGCGCCGCTGAGCTGGGGCTCGCGATTGATGAAGCGCTGATCCATCAGTTTATCGGCCGCACGCTGCCCGATGTTATGGACATCCTTGATGAGCATTACGGCAGCCATGAAACCACCGAGGCGATCTATCGTCGCCACAAGGAGATTCGCGACGAGATGGTCAAGACCGAACTGGAACTTAAGGCCGGTGCCGCCGAGTGCCTAGACGAGCTGCTGGCTGCGGGCTATCACGTGGGTCTAGCGACGTCGTCGCGCCTCGTTACGGCCGAGCGCAACCTTAAGATGGTCGGTCTTTTTGACAAGTTTGAAACGGTAACGTGTGGCGAGGACGTCGTGCACGGCAAGCCCGACCCCGAGATGTATCTGCTCGCCTGCGAGCGCGCGGGCTTTGCTCCCGAGGAATGTGCCGTGGTCGAGGATTCGCGCAACGGCTGTGTCTCGGGCATTACGGCCGGATGCCACGTCTTTGCCGTTCCTGATATCGTGCCGCTGCCGCAGGACGTGGTGGATGGCTGCGAGGCCGTGCTCGATACGTTGTTCGACCTTTCGGCGGCAGTTAAAGCCGCGCGCTAGACAATTGCGGCGTTGAAACGAGCAATTGCCCACGTTTGCGCTTAAGCAAAAGGGGCCCGGCAATGGTCGGGCCCCTTTTGCTTAAGCGGCGACATAGCATACTTGCGGGCGTGCTACAGATACGCACCGAGGTTGATGGCCGTGGCGTCGGTCTGGGTGCTTGCCTGGGTGCTGGCGCGCTCCAGTAGGAACGGACGTACCAGTTCTTGGCGGTTGATATCCTCGGCGGCGGTGACTGCGGTGACGGTGCGCGCGGCAGAGCCGATGTGGACGTGCTTGGTCTTTGCCGGGGCCTTGTTCTCGATTTGCTCCATGAGCAATTGAACGCCCTTGCGGCCAATCTCGTAGCCCGGGGGCGCTACCGTAGTGAGCGGGACCGATCCGCTCCAAGCGAGCGGGTTGCCATCGCAACCTGCTACGCGTACTTCCCCGGGGACGGCGATGCCTTTGTCGACCAGCGCCGAGATAACGCCCGAGGCCAGCACGTCGGTCAGACCGACGACAAAATCGGGGCGTTCGTCGGCGGGGCGCGCGGCGATTTGGGCGCCGATGCCGTAGCCGTCGGCGGCGGTATTCCATTCGCCGGCGTCGATGACTTCGATCTTGATATCGGGGTGTAGAGCGAGCACTTTATGAATGCCAAGGACGCGCAGGGTGAGTTGCATAAATGCTGCTCGGCCGACGACGACAATATGGTGTGCGCCGCGGGCGATGGCGAGTTCGGCAATGATGCGACCCTGGGCCTCGTTGTCGGCCGCTACGTAGTAGCCGGGCTCGGAGCAATGGATGTCCAGGTGGACGATCGGCACGGGCATCTTGGCCATGACGGGGTGCCAGTCGGGGGATGCCATGGGCTGAACCATGACGCCGGACATCTGGGTGCCCATAAAGTAGCGCAGGTAATGGTCCTCGAGAATATCGTCGTTATCGGCGTTGGCGATGAGCAGGTCGTAGCCGTGCTTGCGGGCCTCGTTGTGGGCGCCGCTGGCGATTTGGAGCGAAAAGCCGTGATCGAGACGGGGGAGCACCAGGCCAAAGGACTTGGTGGCGCCGCCCGCGAGCTGACGAGCGCTTTGGTTGGGCAGGTAGCCAAGGCGATTGATGGTCTCGTTGATGAGCTTGAGGGTTTCGGGGCGCAGCTTTTCGGGGTGGTTGAGCGCGTTGGAAACCGTGCCCAGCGAAACTCCGGCCTCGCGCGCGACGTCGCTGATTTTTACCTTTGCCATAGCGGCCCCTTTGATGCGTTTCAAGTACAAGCCAGATTGTAGCATCCCAAACCAACCAAAAAGGGATAGGTTTATTTTGGCAGGTTTTATCTGGGGAAACGCTGTTGCCAACGCGACCACCACGAAGGGGGACAGGCGCTTTTGTGGTGGTTTGGACCGGCTGGACGTGTGTGCATCGGGTGGTATCTAAGTTGAGGTACCACTTCTGGTATATCAGCTTGCGTTTGCGTGAGTACAATACTCGAACGTTATACGTCTCAGCGCCCCCTGTGCGTGGACGTCTTGCAGTCACGCGAACGAAGGGATTTATCCTATGTGCGGAATCGTCGGCTACACCGGCTCTGATATTGCAAAGAACATCCTGGTCACGGGCCTCAAGCGTATGGAGTATCGCGGCTATGATTCCTCGGGCGTCGCGCTCGAGGTGGGCGAGGGCGCCGCGGCGCACCTCGACGTCATCCGCCGCGTGGGCAAGGTCGCGGGCCTGGAGAGCGAGCTTTCCAACATCGACAGCGACGCTACCTGCGGTATCGGCCACACCCGTTGGGCCACCCACGGCAAGCCTTCGGTCGTTAACGCTCACCCCCACACTAGCTGCGACGGTCGTATCGCCATCGTCCACAACGGCATCATCGAGAACTTCGCCGAGCTGCGCGAAGAGCTGGAGGGTCGCGGCCACCACTTTAAGAGCGAGACCGATACCGAGGTCTTCGCGCATCTGATCGAAGAGGCTTATGCCGAGACGCACGACCTGATGGCCTCCGTGCGCGAGGCTTGCGCCCACGTGGTCGGCGCCTATGGTCTGGCCGCCGTGTGCGCTGACGAGCCCGGCGTGATCGCCGTGGCCCGCAAGGATTCCCCGATCGTGGTCGGCGCGGGCGAAACCGGCTCCTATGTTGCTTCCGATGTCATCGCGCTCATCGACGCCACCCGCGATGTCGTGGTGCTCGAGGACGGTCAGTTTGCCAGGCTCACGCCCGCAGGCGTCGAGTACACCGACGAGGCCGGCAACGTTATCGAGCCCAAGGTCACCCACATCGACTGGGACCTGGACATGGCAGAAAAGGGCGGTTATCCCGACTTTATGCTCAAGGAAATCCACGAGCAGCCGCGCGTCGTGCGCGACACGCTGGTCGGTCGTATGACGCCGGCCGGCGAGCTCGACATCGACGAGCTGGGCCTTTCGCTCGAGGAGCTCAACGACATCGATCGCGTCTACGTGATCGCTTGCGGCACCAGCTATCACGCTGGCCTCATTGCCAAGAACCTCATTGAGGGCTGGGCTCGCATCCCCACCGAGGTGGAGGCGGCCAGCGAGTTCCGTTACCGCAATCCCATCATTACGCCGACGACGCTTGTCGTTGCCGTGTCCCAGTCGGGCGAGACGGCCGATACCCTTGCCGCCATTCGCGACGCGCGCATCAAGGGTGCCAAGGTCTTCGGCATCACCAACGTGGTGGGCAGCCCCGTAGCGCGTGAGAGCGACGGTGTTATCTACACCAAGGCCAACAAGGAGATCGCGGTCGCCTCGACCAAGAGCTTCATCGGCCAGGTTGTGAGCCTTACGCTTTTGGCCCTGCTGCTGGCGCAGGTCAAGTACCGCTTGACCACCAAGCAGGCGCGCATGCTGTTCCGCGAGCTTTCCGATACGGCCGAGCAGATCCAGTGGATTTTGGATACCCAAACCGAGGCCGTGCATGAGGCCGCCCTGCTGTGCAAGGACGCGCAGTCCGCACTGTTCGTGGGTCGCGGCATGGGCGCCGCTATTTCCTACGAGGGTGCACTCAAGCTCAAGGAGGTCAGCTACCTGCACGCCGAGGCCTACGCCGCCGGTGAGATGAAGCACGGCCCCATTGCCCTGATCGACCCGGGCTTCCCTGTCATCGCTGTGGCCACCAAGAGTGCCACCTACGACAAGACCGTGTCGAACCTCATGGAGTGCAAGGCGCGCGGCGCCAAGGTCATCGTCGTTGCCACCGAGGGCGACGAGGAGATCAACAAGATCGCCGACTGCATCATTCGCGTGCCGGCCGTCCGCGACGTGTTCAGCCCCATCACGGCGAGCGTCCCGCTGCAGCTGCTCGCCCGCGAGGTTGCCATCCTGCGCGGCTGCGACGTTGACCAACCTCGAAACCTCGCTAAGAGCGTCACGGTAGAGTAGTTGGTTCCGCCGTTCTAGCGACTAAGGCCCGGCTCCGCATCAAGACGGAGCCGAGCCTTTTTTGCATTTGACCAGATAAAACCTGCCAAAATGAACCTGTCCCTTTTTGGCAGGTTAGCGGAGCTTGCTGGTCTCGAAGTACTCGGGGAACTGGTCCAGAACCTCGGTTTGGTTGCGGAACATCATGTGCAGGTGCTTGCTGACCAAAAAGCTCGCTTCGATGGGGTCTCGACCGGCAATAGCGCGGCGAATCTGCTTGTGCTCGTTCACGATGTCCTGATTGTCGAGAACCTGCGTGGCGGCGCGCAGCCAGCGGAAGCGCTCCAGGTCGGCATTGGTCTCCTCGAGCCACGACCACACGGTGCTGCGGCATGCGATGCTAAAAATCATGTGATGCATGAGGTTGTCGCTCAAAAAGAAGCCGATGCGATCCTCTTCGGCCATGGCCTTTTCCTGCAGCGCGATGGCGCGGTCGAGCTGCTCGATGCCGGCCGACGTGGCGCGCGCACAGCACTCCACAATCACCTGCTTTTCCAGATGCTCGCGGATGTAACAGGCACTCTCGGCAAGGGTGAGATTGATGGGTGAGACGTAGGTACCGCTCTGGGGCACGGTGCGCACCAGGCCCTCTTGCGCCAGACGCACCAGTGCCTCGCGCACAGGGGTGCGCCCCATATCCAGGTCGTCGCAAAGTTGCTTGACGCCTAGCTTTTCGCCCGGCTTGTAGTCAAGGTAGACGATTTTGCGTCGAATGGTGTGGTAGGACTGGTCTTGTAGGCTTGTTTCTTGCTCGCCGACGTGCATCGATTCTTCCATAGTGCCTCGCAACCGTTCTATCAAACTCATATGTCAGTTGTTAATTATGCCGCGAATCAGCTTTCCGCGGTGGGTAATTCGGCTGTTGCCTGAGAACTATTGCGGCATCTTAGTCTTTGTTTACGCAAGGCTGCGCTCAATGTTGCCGTATCATAAGCCGTCGCAAACGTGAAAGAGAAAGAAGGAATCCCATATGCAACTGGCAAATATCGTACGCGAGCGCTGGAAGGGTGTCTTGTTCTGCCTGATCATCGCTATCCCCGCAACGCTGCTCGGCAAACAGATTGAGGTGGTCGGTGGGCCGGTGTTTGCCATCCTCTTTGGCATGGTCCTGGCGCTCGTCTTTCCCAAGAATCGTCGCGAACAGCTCGCCGCCGGTGTCACCTATACGTCTAAAAAAGTCTTGCAGTACGCGGTAATCCTGCTTGGCTTTGGCATGAACCTCTCGCAGATTCTGTCCAAAGGCGCTCAGTCGCTGCCGATTATCGTGGCGACGATCTCGACCTCGCTTGTCATCGCCTTCGTGCTCTGCCGCGTTATGAGCGTGCCGGGCAAGATCGCGACGCTTGTGGGTGTGGGCTCGTCGATTTGCGGCGGTTCTGCCATCGCCGCGACCGCGCCCGTCATCGATGCCGACGATCGCGAGATTGCCCAGGCCATTTCGGTCATCTTCCTGTTTAACGTTATCGCGGCGCTCGTGTTTCCGACGCTCGGCGGCATGCTCGGGCTGACCAACGAGGGCTTTGGCCTGTTTGCCGGCACCGCCATCAACGACACCTCGTCGGTAACGGCCGCGGCGAGCGCCTGGGACAGTATGCATCCCGGCGCCAATGTGCTCGAAAGCGCCACGGTGGTCAAGCTCACCAGGACGCTGGCCATCATTCCCATCACGCTGGCGCTTGCTTGCTGGCAGATGCATCTGGCGCGCAAGGCCGGCGGCGACGCCAAAAGCACGTTCTCCCTCAAACGCGCGTTTCCCATGTTTGTGCTGTTCTTTGTGCTGGCGAGCGTGATCACTACGGTGTTTCAGCTTCCCGCGTCCTTTACGGCGCCCATCAAGGAGCTGTCGAAGTTCTTTATCGTGATGGCCATGGCGGCTATTGGTTTTAATACCGATATCGTCGAGCTGGTCAAAAAGGGCGGCAAGCCCATCGCATTGGGCTTTTGCTGCTGGATTGGCATTGCGTGCATGAGTTTGGGAATGCAACACGTACTGGGAATCTGGTAGAGAAGTAGCTTGTTTGCGTGCTGCGTGCCGGTGAGCGCAAGCCTGCGGTGGAGCGATAGGAGCTCTTGCGGGTATGGCTTGTCCGCAGGTTTATAAGTCCCGAAGAGCTCTTATCGCCCCGCCAGGATGGCGATGCGGGGCAACATCTATACTCGCAGGACGGCGCTTTCTGCCCTATAGTGTTTGGTGAGCAATATCGTTCAATTTTGAAACACTTGGTCGTGCGACCGTCGGCGGTTGCACGTCGCTGCGGACAGGGGCAAATCATGGATAGCGATGCCAAGCTGAACATCTTGACTGGGGCCCTGGCTGCTGCCGGGGCCTCGGCATTGGCAATCGATGCGCGTGGGGACGTCGCGATCTCGACCATGAATGACGCGGCGCTTGAGCGGGATGTGGCGACTTTTGTTGCCGAACGCCTCGACCGTATAGGAGACGGCGCGCGTCTTGTTATGGGGCGTGCGGGTACGCGCCTGAGCCTGACCGTTCGCCCCACCGACAAAGAGGGCGGGGGGCTTTGGGTCGTCGTGGTCCGCGAGGTGCGCGGCGCCGCGGCGCATGCGGGCATCGAGTGGCTCAACGCCGACGAGGTTGAGGCCCGCTACGAATCGAGTGCGTACGGCATCGTTGAGGGTGCCGCTGCGGTAGCTGCAACGGTTGCCGAGAGCTATGCGCGCGGGGTGCCCCTTATGCTCGAGGGCGAGCTGGGAGCGGGTCAGGTCGAGATCGCCAAGCGCCTCTATCTGGACGGTCCTTTTGCCGATCAGCCCTTTGTTTCCGTTGCGCTCGATGAGCTTACAGATCGCGGCTGGCGCCACCTGCTAAAAAGCTCGGAATCGCCTCTGTTTCAATCGGGGCTGACCCTTTGTGTCGGCGGTTGGCATGCACTTTCGCCCCGGCGCTTACGCGAGCTTGTCTCTACGATGACCGATACGGCGCTTGCTGCGCGCAATCATGTGGTGCTGACGGCAAATGACATGCCAGGCGGCGGCGAAAGCGATCAGGCCGCCTTTGTGACCGAGCGATTGGCCTGTGCAGTGAGCGTGGCACCGGCGATTGTCGAGCAGGGCGGCGCGTCGGGTAAGGCTGCGCGCTACCTTGAGTATCTGGCAGATATGTTTGAGACGGCGGCGCCTGCGCTATCCTCTGCGGCGGCAAAGGTGCTCGATGCCTACCGATGGCCGCGTAACTATCTGCAGT
>JAIHTM010000069.1 GCA_022713905.1 Collinsella sp. | reverse complement strand
GTGCCGCTGTACCCCCATGCCATATCCTCTAGACAACTACGCGGCATCATCGCCGCCGCGCCTACAAGAGAGGAATGTCCATGACCGCACCTGCATCCAAGCTGCTTCAACCCATTACGGTTGGCCCCCTTGAGCTCAAGAACCGCATTATGTTCCCGCCGCTGACCACCGGCTACGAGGAGCGTGACGGTTCCATCGGCGAGCGCAGCCTGGCTTTTTACGAGCGCTTGGCCCGTGGCGGCGTGAGCTACATCGTCATCGGCGACGTCGCTCCCGTCATGACCGCAAGCCCCACGCCCAAGCTGGCGACCGACGCCCAAATCCCCACGTTTAAGGCCCTGGCCGATGCCGTCCACAAGCACGGCGCCAAGGTCGCGCTGCAGCTGTTCCACCCCGAGTACGACGTGCCCGGTGTCGGCCGCATGGTCATGGGTTCCATGGCCGCCGCCAAGGCCGCGCAGGAGGCCAAGGCCGCCGGCGACGAGGAGACCTTTGCCGCCAAGATGGCCGAGTCCAACGAGATCCGCAACCAGGCATACGCCAAGCTGCACCACGACATGCAGCACTTTGTGAACGAGGCCAGCGTGGAGCAGCTCACCCAGATTAAGGAGGCCATCGCTGCCTCGGCCGCTCGCGCGCAGCAGGCCGGCATCGACGCCATCGAGGTCCACGGCGACCGTCTGGTGGGTTCGCTGTGCTCGGCCATCCTCAACCATCGCACCGACGAGTACGGCGGCTCGTTCGAGAACCGCGTTCGCTACGCGCTGGAGGTCGTCGCCGCCATTATGGAGGCCGCGCCGCAGCTGATGGTGGAGTACAAGCTCCCCGTGATCATGGAGAACCCCGACGGCACGCCGCGCGGCAAGGGCGGCCTGCAGCCCGACGAGGCCTGTGAGTTTGCCAAGCTGCTCGAGGGCGCGGGCATCGACATGATCCAGGTCGCGCAGGCCAACCACACCGGCAACATGGGCGACACCATTCCGCCCATGGGCGCCATGCCCTACAACTGGACGCTGCCCGTGGCCGAGCGCGTCAAGGCCCTGGTCTCCGTGCCGGTGGCAACCGTCGGCCGTGTTGTTTCGGTCGAGGCCGGCGAGAAGATTCTGGAAGACGGCGCCGCCGACATCATCGCCTATGGCCGCTCGCTCATGTGCGACCCCGACATTGCGCTGAAGGCCGCCACAGGTGAGCCCATCCGCGAGTGCCTCAACTGCAACAAGGGCTGCGTCGACGCGATTCAAAATCGCAAGTACATCTCGTGCGTGCTCAATGCCGAGAACGGCGACGAGGCGACCATCGCCATCAAGCCGGGCGAGGGCGACAAGAAGATCGCCGTGGTGGGCGGCGGTATTGCCGGCCTGGAGGCCGCGCGCGTGGCAGCCAAGCGCGGCTACGACGTGACCGTCTACGAGGCGAGCGACCATCTGGGCGGCCAGATTGTGCTGGCGGCCGCGCCCCCGCGCAAGGACGAGATCATGCGCTCGGTCGAGTACTACGAGAAGATTCTGCCTGGCCTGGGCGTGAAGGTTGAGCTCAACCACGTCGCTAGCCCCGCGGACCTCAACGCCGCCGATGCCGCGATTGTGGCTGTGGGCGCACACGACGTGGTCATCCCCGTTCCGGGTGCCGACTCGGAGAAGGTCGTCTCGAGCTGGGATGTGCTGGCCGGCAAGGTGGAGCTTACGGGCCGCGTCGCCGTCATTGGTGGCGGCCTGGTGGGCACCGAGACCGCCGAGTACCTGCTGCAGCACGGCTGCGAGGTGGCGATCGTGGAGATGCTCGACAAGATTGCCGCGGGCGAGTCCGAGACCATTCTGCCGCTGATTATGAGCGACTTTGCAGAGCACAACGTGGAGCAGCACGTGAAGACCCGCCTGACCGCCATTACAGACGAGGGCGTGGAGGCCGTTCGCACCACTGAGGCCGGCGCCGAGGAGCCGGTGAAGATCGCCTGCGATTACGTGGTGATGGCCGTGGGCTCCAAGGCCAACGCGTTTGACCTGGATGGCGTGACGGTGCCCGTGACCTGCGTGGGCGACTGCTCGGGTGAGCGCACCGCCGACATTGCGAGCGCCATTCGCACGGCGTATCACGCGGCCAACGAGCTGTAGTTGAACATCGCGGCCAGGCGGGGCGGTAGCACGGATCCGTCTCGCCCGGCTGTGTCCCGTCGGGTGTCAACCGGTGCGGGGCCTGCAAGCGCAGCAGGTCCCGCCCTTTTTGTTTTGCTCCGGTGGATGGCAATGCGCGGTAATCATGAGGAGTGAGGGCGTCTACTACCTTGCAGATCACTCAAAATTATTGGGGGAGGGGTTAATAACTATATCCTCTATACCAAAGGACATAAAGAGATGCCAATTTTGTTGACAAGCGAATGACGATTAGCTGTGAGTCAGCTACCAGCGTAAATAATCGATAAAGATATGTCGTAATTTGGTGCCAAATGCCCAGATAATGCCGCGTCTATTTTAATTAACTGCTTTGAGCAAACAGTAAAATGCTACTATCTAACTTGCACGTAAGAAAGCAGATTAACGGTTAAGGCTAAGAAGTGGCAGGTATGTCGGAAGCAACTAGGACTCGCACGCATGCGCCTGAGGTTAGGCAGCGCGCCGTCGAGATCCTCCAAGAGGGGGTCGGTCATCGCGCCCTCGCCGCGGAGCTTGGCATTCCCCAGGCCACGGCTCGTCAGTGGGCCCGCGCGTATGCCGTGGGCGGTGCCGACGCCGTTCTCAACGCCGGTTCGCATCATCATACCTATTCGTACGACGTCAAGCTCGCTGTGGTTAAGGACCGTCTGGAAAACGGCTTGACGGTTCGCGAGGCCATGATCAAGCACAAGATTCCCAGCGAGTCTTCGGTCAAGGCTTGGTGCCGTCAGTACCGCGAGAGCGGTGAGGCCGCACTGGTCGATAAGCCGCGCGGTCGCAAGCCGCGCGTTAAAAAGGCAGAATAGCAAACGGGATGGTGCGCCCACAGGGGCGCATTTTTCTTGCCGTCCCTCTGCTCCAATGCGGACAGACTCCTTGCCCTGTACGCCTAAAACTCCCCAGTTGACCGAAAACCCGCCGCCGCTACTCCTCAATTGAGCTATAACGTTAAACAATTGCAGCGTTTTTGCATGGGGGAGTGATGGTATGACGCTACTGTATTTCCTTACCCTGTTTCCGCTGGTACCGGCGCTGGGCATGCTGCTCGCGCGCGGTGACCGCGCCCGCGATGCGGTGGGGCTCATAGGTTCCGGCATTATTATGGCGGTGACAGTTGTAGTCGCCGTCATGTTTTTTGGCACGGGCCCGCAGAGCTTTGAGGTTGCCCCCGGCACCTCACATGTGCTCTCGATCATCAGCTCCGTCATCGACGTCATCCTGTGCGCCGTCATCCTGTACAACGCGTACAAATATAGGAACGCGCTCACCACGGTGCTCGGCATAGTCCAGCTGGTGGGTTCGCTCGCCTTTGCAGCCATGACGTTGCCCGCGGCCGAAGCCGTCACGGCAACGCCGCTCTACCTGGACTACATGAGCGTGATCATGGTGCTCGCCGTCGGCATCGTCGGCAGCCTAATCTGCGTGTATGCCTTGGGTTATATGAAGGACTTCCAGGCCCATGACGAGCACGAGGCCGCGCTGCGCGGGCAGACCGCGCCCGACCGTCGCCCGCAGTTCCTGGCGCTCATGTTCCTGTTCCTCTCGGCCATGTTCGTTATCGTGACGAGCGACAACCTTGAGTGGCTGTTCTGCGGCTGGGAAATCACCACCGTGTGCTCGTTCCTTATGATTGGCTACACGCGCACGCCCGAGGCCATTAAAAACGCCTTTACCCAGATCATCCTCAACATGCTGGGTGGCATCGCGTTTTTGGCCGGACTCATGTACCTGCACGTGAACGGCATGCCGCTGACCATCTCGGGCATGATTGAGCTTTCCGGCGCCGGAACCGCGCAGTCCGCGCTGCTGGTGATGCCGGTCATCCTGTTGTCGCTCGCCGCGCTCACCAAGGCCGCACAGATGCCGTTCCACACTTGGCTGTTGGGTGCCATGGTTGCCCCCACGCCCACGAGCGCCCTGCTGCACTCGTCAACCATGGTCAAAGCCGGCGTGTTCCTGATGGTCAAGCTGAGCCCGCTCTATGCCATCTATCCCGTGACCGGCTTTATGGTCACGAGCGTGGGCGCCATCACGTTTTTGCTCGCTGCCCTTATGGCCATCTCGCAGAGCAATGCCAAGCGCGTGCTCGCGTACTCCACCATTTCCAACTTGGGCCTCATCGGTGCCTGCCTGGGTGTCGGCGCGCCCGAGGCCGTATGGGCGGCCATCTTCCTGATCCTGTTCCACACGGTGGCGAAGTCGCTGCTGTTCCTGTGCGTGGGCACCGCCGAGCATCATATCGGTAGCCGCAATATCGAGGACATGGACGGTATGTTCAGCCGCATGCCGCACCTGACGCGCCTGATGATGCTGGGCATCATGGGCATGTTCGTGGCGCCGTTTGGCATGCTCGTGTCCAAGTGGGGCGCCCTGGTGGCGTTCGCGCAGACCGGCAACGTGCTCATGATCATGGTGCTTGCCTTTGGCTCGGCCGCGACGTTTTACTTCTGGGGCAAGTGGCTTGCCAAGCTTTCGGGCGTCGACCCCACGGCTCAAAACGTTGAGGACAATGTCCATAAGACCGAATGGATGGCGCTCAACACCATCGCCGCGCTGCTGATTCTGTGCTGTGTGGCGTTCCCGGTTATCTCGAGCGGTTTGGTGTCGCCTTACTTGGCCATGGTGTTTGGCCGCGTGCCGTACGTTATTGGCAAGGACGCCATGTATCTGATGGTGGTTATTGTGGCGTTTATCGCCGTGGTGCTGCTGACTTCATTCCGCGTGAGCAATAAGCCGCACGTCAACGTGTACCTTTCGGGCGTCGGAACCGAGAGCTATCGTCATTTCCGCGGCTCGATGGGCCACGAGGTAAAGGCCGAAAAGCGCAATTTGTACTTGGAGGACGCCCTTGGCGAGAAGCGCCTTGGCCCCGCCGGCAGCGTCGTGTGCTGCGCCATAATCCTGTTTGCGCTGCTGTGCTGCGCATGGATTGGACCCGAGCGGCTTGCCATGAGCGCGCCCTCGGTGCTGCGCGGCAAGTATTTCGAAGGCTCGGGCGTCGTGGGCATTTTTATTGGTAGCGTGGCGTTTGCCCTAATCGCGCCGCTTGTGGGCGGCCTGATTGATGGCCTTGACCGTAAACTATCTGCCCGCATGCAGGGCCGTGTGGGCCCGCGCCTGCTGCAGCCGTTCTACGACGTTGCCAAGCTGCTGCGCAAGGCCCCTGCCAGCGTAAACACCATGGACGATACCTATATGGCATGCGCGCTCATCTTTACCGTGGTGGGCGGCGGCATCTTTGTGTCGGGCTCCAACACGCTGCTGTGTGCCTTTATGGTTACGCTCGCCGCGATCTTTGTGGTGCTGGCGTCCGCCTCGACGCAAAGCCCGTTTGCGCAGGTCGGCGCCGACCGCGAGCTGCTGCAGGTTATGAGCTACGAGCCCGCCGTTCTGCTGATGAGCGTGGGCCTGTACCTTGCCACCGACAGCTTTGACTCCATCGCCGTGACCGGGCAGTCGGCCCCCATCATCGTGTACAGCGCACCCATTTTCCTCGCGTTGCTCGCGGTGCTTACCATCAAGCTGCGCAAGTCGCCGTTCGATCTTTCGTATTCGCATCACGCGCATCAGGAGATCGTCCAGGGTATCGCCACCGAGATGAGCGGCAGCACGCTGGCCAAGATGACCCTCATGCACTGGTGCGAGACCGTGCTGTTTTTGATGTGGGTGGGCATGTTCATTGTCTGGGACAACCCGGTGAGCTGGGTGGTTGCCCTGGTCGTCATGGCTGTGACGTATTTTGTCGAGGTACTGATCGACAACACCTTTGCCCGTAGTACCTGGCGCAGCTGCTTTAAGCTCGGCTGGGGCGTGGCACTGGTGTTTGGCCTGCTCAACCTTATGCCCATCCTCGTCGACGTGTTTATTTAGGAGGCGGCATCCATGGATCATAAAATGTCGCGCTCGCCGTGGGTTATTCATTACGACGGTTCGAGCTGCAACGGATGCGATATCGAGGTGTTGGCCTCGCTTACGCCGCTGTTCGATGCGGAGCGCTTTGGCGTGGTCAACACCGGCAACCCCAAGCATGCGGATATCTTTTTGGTGACCGGTTCGGTTAATGCACAGAACCTGCCCGTCGTGCGTCAGATCTATAACCAGATGCTCGAGCCCAAGTGCGTCGTGGCGTGTGGCATTTGCGCGTGTTCGGGCGGCGTGTTCCGCGATGCGTACAACGTTATTGGCGGCGTGGACCGCGCGATTCCCGTGGACGTGTATGCGCCCGGGTGCGCCATTCGCCCCGAGACCGTGATCGATGCCATTGTGGAGGCGTGCGGCATCCTGGACCAGAAGGAAGCCGTGATGCGTGCTGGCGGTGACCCGCTTACCGTGGGCGGCGCCGCTACCTGGGACGGTGGCGTTGAGCTGGGCGAGGACGGGTTTGTGGCCGCTGCGGGCGCCGGGGCCGGTGCCGGTGATACGCCCGCGGCTGACGGCGCGCCCGCCGCTGCCGCCGCTGCAAAGGAGGCCGAGTAATGCAAAAGGCAATCTATACCACCGTCGAGCTCGATGCGCTGCTGTCGCATGTCCAGGCGCTCAAGGGCGCCGGCGCGCGCTTTGTGCAGATGCACGCCGAGCGCTGTGTAGACGACGGCACGTATCGCCTGGTCTATACGTTTATCAACGTTCGCGCCGCTCAGGAACAGATCGCGCAGGACGGCAGCTATGCGATTGAGAATCTGGTGGCCGAGGGTATCGACCAGTACCAGGAGATCCCGTCCATCAGCTCGTACTATCCGGCGGTGTTCCCGTTCGAGAACGAGGCGCACGACCTGTTTGGCCTTGTCATCACCGATATGCAGGTCGACTTTAACGGCTTTTTCTACCAGGTCTCGACGGCCGAGCCCATGAGCGTGATCACGCCCGAGGTGAAGGCTGCGCGCGAGAAGGCCATGAAGGTCCGCGCGGCTGCCGAGGCAAAGGCGCGCAAGGCCGCGGCCGAGAAGGCCGCCGCTGCTGGAGGGGAGGGCGCCGGCGATGCTGCGGGCGCTGCCGCCGCTCAGCCCGCTGCAGCTGCTGGCTCCGATGCTCAGCATGACGATGCCGCTGCCAGGGCCGCACTCAAAGCCGCCGAGATGGAGGCAAAACTCGCCGCCATGGATCCCGAGAAAGCGGCCAAGGTCCGCGCGGCGCTTGCCGCCAAGGCCGCCCGCGACAAGCAGAAAAAGGAGGCGTAAGGTCCATGGCACATCGCTCCGTTATTCCGTTTGGCCCGCAGCATCCTGTGCTGCCCGAGCCGCTTCACCTGGACCTGGTGCTCGAGGATGATCGCGTTATCGAGGCAATTCCGCAGATCGGTTTTGTGCACCGCGGACTCGAGAAGCTCACCGAAAAGCGCGACATGCATCAGTTTGGCTACATCGCCGAGCGCATCTGCGGTATCTGCGCCGTGGGTCACAGCTACGGCTATGCTACAGCTTGCGAGCGTATGCTCGATATCGAGGTTCCTGGCCGCGTGCAGTATATCCGCACCATTTTGCACGAGCTGTCGCGCATCCACTCGCACTTACTGTGGCTGGGTCTGCTCGCCGATGCCTTTGGTTTTGAGGCGCTGTTCTATCGTTCGTGGACCCTGCGCGAGCAGATTCTCAAGATCTTTGAGAGCACGTGCGGCGGCCGCGTGATCCTGTCGATCAACGAGATCGGCGGTCTTAAGCACGACATCGAGGACTCCGAGCTGGCGGGCATTGTCCAGACACTCGATGCCATGCGTCCCGACTACGAGGCCCTGGTGCATACGTTTTTGGACGACGACAGCTGCGGCGAGCGTCTGCATGGCGTGGGCGTGATCAGCAAGAAGGACGCGCTGGACCTGTCGATGGTCGGCCCGTTTGGGCGCGCCTCGGGCGTGGACTATGACGTGCGCATGTTTGGCGACGGCGCCTATGCGGATCTGGCTGCGTTTGAGCCCATCGTTGCCACCGACGGCGACTGCTATGCCCGCTGCCAGGTGCGCTGTGCCGAGGTCACGCAGGCCATGGACATCATCAAGGAGCTTGTGGGCAAGATACCGCACGACGGAATCGGCGGGCGCACCAAGCTCACGCCGGCTGACGGCGCGCGCGGCGAGGTTGTGATTGAGCAGCCGCGCGGCGAGGCGTATTACTATGTGCGCGGCAACGGCACCAAGAACCTGGACCGTTTCCGCGTGCGCACGCCGACGTCGCAAAACCTGGCTGGTCTGACGCATGCGCTGCAGGGCGTGCTCCTTGCCAACGTGCCCATGATTATCCTGACCATCGACCCCTGCATTAGCTGCACGGAAAGGTAGGCGCGGCATGAGTTTGCTGACATTTGCCAAGACGGCCTTGGGCTCTATGGTCAAGCAGCCGGTAACGGTGTGCTATCCGCAGGAGAAGCTCGCGGCACCCGAGCGCTTGCGCGGGCATATCGTCAACGACATGGACGTGTGCATTTGCTGCGGCATGTGCGCGCGTCGCTGCCCGGCGGGCGCGCTCGCGGTCGATCGCAAGGGCGGAACGTGGTCGATCGACCCGTATGCCTGTGTGGTGTGCGGCGAGTGCATCGAAAGCTGCCCCAAACATTGCCTGACTATGGACACCGCCCGTACCCCAGTCGCAGCGGACAAGACTCCCACGGTGGAAACCAAGCCGGAATAGCGCTGGAACAGAGCTGGAATAGGGGCCGGTGGGGCAAGAATGCCCCACCGGCCCCGCGCTTAAACGCGCGGTTGTGCCGTCGCGAACAAAACTATGCCGGATTACGGGGCTGGATAGCGAACCTCCGACCATACAGAAAATCGCAAAAACAAACCAGCAGGTAGATTGCTTGCCGTTTTTCAAAAAATGAAGGTATGGATGAGGGCCTCGACTTTAGCCCCGTAATCCGGCATAGTTTTGAAATGACACCATATCCGTAACAGCCCTTGATCTCCCGTGGACAGAGGGAAACGGATCATTTTGGCCTCGCGAGGGCCGCCGCGTGACCCGTCTGCCACGAAATGGGTCTATCTACTACGTTTAGGCGGCAGTCCTCGACCACGGCAAGTAATGCGAAATGAAAGCCGCAGGTAGAACGCCTGCGGTTTTTCATGAAACGCGGTTATGGTCGGAGGTACCGGACTAAACATAGTAGATAGGCCAGTTTCGTGGCGAGCACCACCAATAGATCCCCCGGGGACGGAGGAAAACGGGTTCTTTTGCCCCGTCCATCTTGAGTCGCACCCGTTTTCCTGCGAAAACGCTCGTGTCTCAACTTTGGTGAGACATTTGTCTCACGCCTAAAAATGAATCTGGAACGTGTGTCACCTGCCCTAATTGTGTCTCATTTCGTAACTTTAGGCTGATGCAAGGTCTGAGCCTGCGAGAAGGGAGACGCGATGAGTAAGTACACGAGGGGTCTCTTGGCGGTGATGCTGGCCGTAGTGCTGGTGTTGCCGGCTGCAGCATTTGCCATGCTGCCCGAGGCCAACGCCAGGTCCAGTACCGGAATGGACGGACCGACAATGAGCGGAAAGGTCGTCGTCGATCCCGACACCAGCGGACGCTGGGAAATCTGGGTGGCCGGTCACAACGGTAATAAAGTAACGACTCAAAACATCGGCCGAATCTGGACCGACAAGACGGTCGAGGCAACTGAGGAAAACGAAGAGTCGGATTTTCTGACCACGCTTTCGGCCATGTTCTCGACGTCTAATTCAACCGTGACGGTTACTACGCCGCTCGACATCGTGATGGTGCTGGATGCATCTGGCTCGATGGATGATCCTATGGGTGGCGGAGATCGCACCAAGCGTATCGATGCGCTGAAGAGTGCTGCGAACAGCTTTATCGATACCATCGCAAAACAAAATGAGAGCATCGAGGGCGTCAATAGGCAGCATAGGGTTGCCATTGTTAAGTTTGCGGGCAAGAAGTCCAACGATATCGGCAACAATATGTATCGCGACGGAGGGTACTCCTACAATTACACCCAGGTTATGAAAGAGTTGACCTACTGTTCCGGCAGCAATGCGGATGATCTCAAGAAGAATACAATTAATCAAATTCAGCCTGCCGGTGCCACGCGCGCCGACTATGGCCTAGAGCTGGCCGAGAAAATCACTACCACTTATGGCCGCAAAGACGCCAAGAAGATTATTGTGTTCTTTACCGACGGCACGCCAACAAAGCAAAATAAATTCGATGCGGGTGTCGCCAACGCTGCCGTGACAGCTGCTAAGAATATGAAGGACGGCAAGGCCACCGTTTATACCATCGGCATCTTTGATGGCGCGAACCCCAGTGCTGGTATCCAGGATTCGGGAAAAAGCCAAAAAGAGAACAAGTTCATGCAGGCTGTTTCAAGCAACTACCCCAATGCCACGGCATGGGATACTCATGGCACACCCGCGGAAAACTCCGACTACTACAAGTCGGCGACCAATGCCGAAGAGCTCAAGAAGGTTTTCGACGACATCTCGCAGGCCATCACATCGGAGGCGCCTTATCCGACCGAAATCCATAAGGGCTACGACGAGACCAAGTTCGGCTACATCACGTTTACCGACGAGCTGGGCGACTTTATGCAGGTCGACAGCTTCACCGAGGTCGTCATCAACGGCGCGCCGTTTACCAAGACGGACAAAACGGTCAATAAAGAAGGCTCTGTTAGACCAGGATTGACATGCCGACCTGCCGGCTAACTCGCCGTCTCCCCGTCGGGCGCCGGCATCTTGAC
>JAIHTM010000409.1 GCA_022713905.1 Collinsella sp. | reverse complement strand
ACTTGCTCGCCTTGACGGAGGATGTGGACTTCTTGAGCACGGCGATGCCCTTGGGGTCGAGGATCGCGTAGGAGTACATGGCCTCAGTGCGGTAGGCGATCTGGTTGACGCCCTTGAGGTCCTTGCCGGTGTTGTCGGGGTCGCCGTATTCGATGATCTCGCTCCAGATGTCGCGCACCATGCCCCACTTGATGAGGCGGAAGTCGCCGAGGAAGGCGAGGATGCCGGTCGCCGGGGTGACGAGCCGGCCGTTGACCGTGCCGGACGTGGCGGCCGGGATGCCGTCGAGGTTGCCGACCTGAAGGTTGATCGGGATTTCCGGGTAGAAGCGCTGGCCGGTGGAGGGCACGCGAATCTTGCGCAGCTCGTTCGCCATGGTCTTGGACAGGGCGATGCCGTTGATGTCGTACTCGTCGCTGACGGCCTCGGCGAGGCTGTCGATGTCGGCGACGCGATCGTCGGTGGCCGGCACGCTGACCGCGCTTTTGGCGAGCGCGTTGAAGCCTTCGAGGGTCGTTTTCTTCTTGGGGTCGAAGGCGTGGTAGACGACGTAGTCGAGGACGCGGCCCATCGCGGCGGCCTGGTCTGCCTGGATCTTGCTGATGATCTCCAGTTTGGCGTCGTCGTCGGCCCACTGGAGCTCGTTGCTGAGGCGGGTGGTGGTCTGCACCTTGAAGCGCTTGCCGACGACCGGGGTGAGGGTTTCCTCGTAGCTGGACTTCTGCGCGCCTTCGGCGACGACCTCGGCTTCGGAATTGCCGGTGAAGACCATGTAGTCCTTGTCGAGGAAGAGCTGGGGTTCGCTCGGGGACAGTGCGGCGATGGTGCTGGTGTCCTTGGCGCGCTTGGTGATGACGGTGGCTACTTCCTTGGGGAGCAGCACCTTGCTGGTGTCGAGTGCCATGATGATGGTTTCCTTTCGGATGGTTGGTGGCGGTTAGTCTTTGTTGCCGAAGAGGCTGCGCACGTATGCCTTGGCTCGTTCGTCGGCGGTTTGGCCGGCGGGGTGCTGTGCCGGGTTGGGCACGTTCGGCAGCTTCGGCGCTGGGTGCATGAGCGGTTTGAGGATGCCGGCGTGCGCCTGAATCTCCTCTAGGGTGCTGCCGCGCAATGCTTCGGCCGGGATGCCGGTCTTGGCTGATACCTGCGTCTTCCATTCGGCCTGCTGTTCCTTGGCCTTGTAGGCGGCGACCTGCGCTTCGAGTTCCTGCGTGCGCTTGGCGGCCTTCTCGGTCTCGCTCATTTGGGATTCCTTGAGCTTTTCCAGCTCGTCGGCGGCGGCCTTGTTGGCCTTGGCCTTCTTTTCCCAGTCGCGCGAGTGGCCGAGCGCTTCCTTGTATTTG
>JAIHTM010000408.1 GCA_022713905.1 Collinsella sp. | reverse complement strand
TTGCCAAAATGCTTGGAAAGCATGTTCTGGAACTCGGGCATCTTGCTGGCATCGGAGAGGAAAGCGGGCACAGTGGCGCCGTCCCAGTCGCCGCCGAGCGCGATGACGTCCTCGCCGCCCAGGTCGAGCCAGTGCTCGATATGTGCCGCCAGCTGGTCGAAGGTGACGTCTGCGGCGGTCTTGTCGGTTGCGTCGTTGGAAAGGAACTCGCTGCAGTAGTTGAGGCCGACGATGCCACCCATGTCGCGAATGGTACGGAACTGGTCGTCGGTAAGGTTGCGTTTGGCGCCGCAAACCGCACGGGAGTTGGAGTGGCTGGCGACGAAGGGACGCGTGGCGCGGGCGGCGACCTCGTCAAAGCACTCATCGTTGAGGTGGGAGACGTCGAGTACCATGCCGGTGTGCTCCATCTGCGTAAGTGCCTCGATGCCGGCGGCGGTGAGGCCGGCGTGGGTGTCGTGACCGCTCGCGAGCGGTCCCTGCGCGCTCCAGCTGAGTGACGACATAAGCACGCCCAGGCTCTTGAGCACCTCGATCAGCGCGGGGTCCTCGGCAAAGAACGTGGCGTTTTCGATGGTGTGGATGCAGGCGACCTTGCCGTCTTTGAGCGCGGGGCGAATGTCTGCCGCGCTGCGTACGTTGACCATGCGGTCGTGGTTGAGCATTGCCTGGCCGCTCATGTGCGCCATGATCTGCGCCTGGAAGCGCGCGGCGTGGGCGGTGGGAATCTCGTCGGGGACAAACGTGGCGAAGCACTGTGCCCACGGCGTGTTGCCGATCTTTGCGAGCGAGATGGCGCAGGCATTGCCCTCGATGAGGTCGAAATCTTGCGGATGCGTTTCGTCGCCGGGGAAATAACCGTCGGTGCCGGCGGTAAAGCGCAGGTCGAGATCGAGCGTGGCCCAGCCGATGCGGTCGGCGGTGTCGCAGTGTAGGTCAAATACGGGATATGCCATGGTTCCTCCGGTTGCAGCGTTTCTTTGCAAACTGTCTTTGAATTGTATGACTAGGGTATAGTTAGCGCCATATGTTCACGGCGGCCCGCGTTGTGCGCCGCCCTTATCACGGAGGTTACCATGTCCAACCAGGGCAAGAAGGTCAAGACTCATTATCGCGGCACGCTCGACGACGGCACGCAGTTCGATAGCTCCTACGATCGCGGCGAGCCGCTGGAGTTCACCTGCGGCGCCGGTCAGATGATCAAGGGCTTCGACGCCGCTGTTGTCGACATGCAGGTGGGCGAGAAGAAGACCGTGCACATTCCTGCTGCCGATGCCTACGGCGAGCACAACCCCGAGATGGTTATTACCTTCCCGGCCGAACAGGTTCCCAACATCGAGCAGATCGAGAAG
>JAIHTM010000407.1 GCA_022713905.1 Collinsella sp. | reverse complement strand
GTTTCCTTTATCGGAATGGCTACACAAGAAGTGAATATTAAAGCGAATTTGAATATTGTATTAAAGTCTGATACAGAACAGCTTGAGGAAGTAATGGTTGTGGCGTACGGTACTGCCAAAAAGTCTTCGTTTACGGGATCTGCTGCTGTTGTTAAAAATGACAAAATAGAAAAAATGCAAACGTCTGATGTGACCAAAGCATTAGCGGGTGCAGTGTCGGGAGTCCAAATTACCACAGCTTCAGGTGCCCCTGGTTCTGGTACAAGTATTCGTGTACGTGGCCTTGGTTCTATTAACGCTTCCAGTGAACCTCTTATTGTTGTGGACGGTTCTCCTTTTGATGGAGATTTGAGTATGATTAATAGTCAAGATGTTGAATCTATGACTGTATTAAAAGATGCTGCTGCCAATGCATTATATGGTGCACGTGGTGCTAATGGTGTTGTCTTGATTACTACTAAAAGAGGTAAAATAGGTAAAGCTACTATAACCGTTGATGCTAAATGGGGATCTAATAGTCGTGGTGTACCTGAGTATGATGTAATGAGAGATCCTGCTACTTATTATACTACATATTGGCGAGAGTTGAAAGGAATGTATGAGGCTAATGGCGAGGCTAATCCCGGACAATTAGCTTCGAACGCTTTGATTACCGACAGTGGTAGTGGCTTGAGTTACAATGTTACGACTGTAGGTAATAACGAAGTGGTATTACCGGATGGAACATTTAATCCTAATGCTAGAATTAAATATGCGGATAATTGGGAAAAGGAAATGTTTCACAGCGGTTTACGACAAGAATATAACGTAAACATGAACGGGGCTAATGAAAAGACTAGTTATTATTTGTCATTTGGTTATTTGGATGATGAAGGTTATATTGTAAAATCCGGTTTTACACGTTACTCTGCCCGTTTGCGTTTGGAACACCAGTTTAACAAGAATATTAAGATGGGTGGTAATTTTGCTTATGTCAATACTTCTACTGTAGCCACTTCAGCTACAGAAGAACAAGACCAAACTGCTGGCACCAATATGTTCTACGTATCACGTACCATGGCTCCCATTTATCCTATCTACAAACGTGATGAAAATGGTAATTTTATGTATGATAGTCATGGTCGCATAGTGTATGATTATGGAGATACTCCGGGTATGCAGCGTCCTGTATCAGGAAATTCAAACGCATTAGGTAGTCAGAGTTTGGATGATCGTAAAAATGGAAAAGATTATTTCAGCGGAAACATGTTTGCCGAAATTTCCTTTTTGAAAGATTTTAAATTTACTTTCCGTGCCGGAATAGAAAACGATAATACTCGTCAAATGGTATTTCAAAATGGTGAATACGGACAG
>JAIHTM010000068.1 GCA_022713905.1 Collinsella sp. | reverse complement strand
GCTTAAGGGGGAACATATGCAAATTAGAGGAGAAGCTGCGATTGCCTGCGGGTTCATGGCGGGCTTGGCAACAGGCCTGCTGTTCGACGGATGTTTCGATAGCTACATTAATCGCTTCCGCGATTCGGGTTTTTCGAGCGGAAAATCCAATGAACAAGTTTCGGAGCGCCAAAAGATGGTGATGTCTGGCGAGTCCTGTGGCATGGACGTCTCAACGGTCAATGTGATCGTCACCAAAAGTGGCAAGCGTTATCACAGCGCCGCGTGATGCAAGGGCCTTCCGCGAGCCGCCATCAAAACAAGTGTGTCACTGGCATCCGCACTCAAACGAGGCAAAACGCCCTGCCCAGTATGCTGTTTGCCAACGGCTTAGACGATTCCAGAGATACGCGCCGCAACGCCATGAGTCTCTGCAAACATAGGCCTCAGGGGTTGGAACAGTCACGATGTGGTTGAAACAGCGAACTTCGATGGTATTTTTCAAAATGACGTCCATATGCCATAGCGCCTGGGCCGTCACGCCGATGTTTGTCTTGAGTGCAGGTTCTTTTCCGGCGCCCATTTTCCCAATGAGAAACTCAACTTCAAGACCGGTGATATCTAGTAACTTTGTTGTTCCGCTCATGCGGTCGGATTCGACAAAGAAGCCTCGTTCTTTTGCGAGGACGGTCAAGCGTGCCGCCGGGCTGGGTCGCCGTAGGTTTCGGACAAGGAAGTCAACATCCATTGTTTTGATATTTGGACAAAAGCCCGGCAACACCTCGGCTTCTCTATAGGCAAATTCCGCCCAGGACCCGATGAGAATGACATGATCCATGCACCCCGCTTCCTCGACCAGGTCAAGCACTTTTAAGAAAGCTTGCTGCTGCTCAGTCAACATCTGGCACCCTTCCCAACGCTCGTATGATTTGCTTTTGAGATCGCTTCTGCTCTCTAATGGCAGCCGCGAGAGCTTTTCGGCGTTCGATTTTGGCTCGCAGTTCGTCAACGTCTGCAGCAGGGACATAGTCGCTTTTGACCTTGTCGCCGACTCGATAGTTGAGGTAGCAGTATTCGTGACCTTTTATGTTTCGCATGCGGATGCTGCCCTTTGGAAGGAGGCCGATCTCCTGCTCCATGAGCCCCAAGAGGCGGTTCGAGCGTGCGTACTCTTCTTCCAGGACATCTTCTAAGACGGACACAGAGCCTCCCTTCCGAGTGGTTACCCTACATTCTATCAAATTAGGGAATATGTAGGGTAACTCAATCGTGTCCGCACGACATGTGACACTTAACATGCCGTCCGACTCTGCTGCGGCGGCATGTATCAAGGCAACAACCCTCTAAGGAGTTCGATAGTAATGAGTGACAACGCAAAGCATCTCGTAAAGAAGGGCGTTAAGGACGCGGGCCCGTGTCTTGCGCTGTGCCTGGCTGGCGCGGCGGTTGGGCTGGTGGCAGTCCTAGGACCGTTCGACGTGCTTCGAAGCACAAGCTCACTGCACGTTTGCATTGCTCTCGCCGGCGCCATGGCGACCGGCGGCGTGCTCGATCTGATCTTTTGGGTATTTGACCCGTTTGGATGGAAGGACGAGGGGTAAAGCCCTAAGGGGCGGAATGCCTGGAGTTGATATTGATTCCCAGCATCGGATTGGTCTGGGCCGCGCGATGCGGAGGTGTTGCTGAATGTCCATTTTCGTTACCGGAGACGTTCACGGTATTGCCGAGTACGGGGCGAGCCGCTTCTCGTCGCGCAGTTGGCCACTGGGTCGAACGCTGACGCGCGACGACGTAGTGATCGTGGCCGGCGACTTCGGCTTTATATGGGGCGGCTCGAACACCGACAAATACTGGCTCGACTGGTTTGAGTCCAAGCCTTGGACCACGTGTTTTGTCGATGGTAATCACGAAAACCATCGTGCACTGGCGGAGCTGCCAGTACGGGAGTGGAACGGCGGCCTCGTCCATGAGGCACGCCCGCACGTACTACACCTGATGCGCGGCGAGGTGTTCAACATTGCGGGAACCACGGTCCTTGCCATGGGCGGCGCCGCGAGCCATGACAAGCAATGGCGCCAGGAGGGAAAGACCTGGTGGCCCGAGGAAATGCCGAGCGAGGGCGAGATGGAACATTGCCGCGCCTCGCTCGACCGCATGGGCTGGAAGGTCGACTATGTGGTGACCCATGAGGCGCCGGTCGATTTGGCGGACGAGCTGTGTATGGAGTGCAACCGTGAGTTCTACGACGACGCGCTGCAGAATTTTTTGGGCGAGCTCGACGGGCGGCTTGACTACCGCACCTGGTTCTTTGGCCACTACCATGACGATGAATGGCGCGATGACAAGCATCGTCTTATCTACCAGGATATTGTTCCGATCGAAGCGCGGCGCGCCGATGGGTTGAGTGAGCCGGCGAGCGACTATTCTAAGCAGGAGCGTTAGGAGTTCCCCATGATTTGGTTTACCAGCGACACCCACTTCGGGCATGAGAACATGCTGCGATTTAGCGGCAGGCCGTGGTCGACCGTTGCGCAGATGAACGATGCTATTGTCGCCAGCATCAATAGCAAAGTTGGCGAGGACGATGAGCTCTACATCCTGGGCGACTTTAGCTTTAAGATGACGGTCCAGGATGCCTACGAGCTGCGCAAAAGGATTGCCTGCAAGCGCGTTCACCTGCTGCCCGGCAACCATGACAAGGACTGGTCACAGCCCGCGGTAGCGGGTGCTTTTATCGTTGAGCCGCCCATCTGCGTGCTCAAGATCGACCGGCAGAAAATCGTGCTGAGCCACTATCCCATGGTTGACTGGCAGGGCATGTCGCATGGCGGCTGGCATCTGCATGGGCACATTCACAGCTGCGGTAGCGCCTACAACGAGTTCAACCGCAAGCAGGGGCTGCTGCGCTACGACGTGGGCGTGGATGCCAACGATTATTCGCCGGTGAGCCTGGACGAGCTCAAGTCGTGGTTTGCGCAGGTAGACGAGCCGGTGTGTTGCGTTAAGTGGCCGTGGTGGGTCAATGTTACGGGCGACGAGCAGATTGAGCACGAGCTCGAGGCATACAAGAGGGAGGCGGTAATCCGATGACGGTCTATGTGACAGGCGACATCCACGGTGGGCTCGACATGCAAAAACTCCGCGACTGGGAGCTCGGGGATAGCCTTACCAGCGACGACTATCTCATCGTCGCGGGCGACTTTGGCTTTCCGTGGGATTTCTCTGCCGAGGAATGTGCCGATATTGCGTGGCTGGAGTCGCGCCCCTACACGGTGCTGTTTGTCGACGGCAACCACGAGCGCTTCGACCATTGGGCGGAGCGCCCCATGGAGTTATGGCACGGCGGGCTCACGCAGCGCCTATCGGACACCTCGTCTATACGTCGCCTGGCGCGCGGCGAGGTCTTTGAGCTCGACGGTTCAACGATCTTTACCATGGGCGGCGCCACAAGCGTGGACAAAGAATACCGCATTCCGTATTCCAGCTGGTGGCCGCAGGAACTGCCGGACGAGCGCAACTTTGAGGAGGCGCGGGCAAAGCTCGACAGCGTGGGCTGGAAGGTCGACTATGTGGTCACCCATACCTGCTCCACGCGCACGCTCTCACCGACGCTCTATCCGGCGCCCGGCTGGAATTGCCCCGGCGTTGATCGGCTCACGGCATTTTTCGATGAGCTGGAAGATCACTTGGACTACAAGCGCTGGTACTACGGCCATTTTCATCGCGATGCTAATCCAGTCGAGCGCCATACCGTGCTCTACGACTGTATCGTCCGCTTGGGCGACGAACTCCAGCCTTGGGACGTTGCGTAGGGGCAATATGTCTGGCTACTCGGCTGTTATGGTGATGTTCTCGCGATGGGCGCGGATAACATCCCAGCTAAAGTGCTCGACCAGTTGCTCGGCAGAGCGTGGCGTGGCGTCCGGTGCGATGCCTGTTTGTCCGGCGAGCCAACCGAGCAGCGCCTCGGGCGCGCCAAAGCGGGTGCGGAGTTCGCCCAGGTCCAGGTCGCGATCGCGCTTGGAAAGGCGGCGGCCGTCCGGTGACATGAGCAGCGGGATGTGCGCGTAGTGCGGCGTGGGTAGTCCCAGCAGATGCTGCAGATAGATTTGGCGTGGCGTGGAACCCAGCAGGTCGCATCCGCGCACGACCTCGGTGACGCCCATGGCAGCGTCGTCGACCACCACGGCTAGCTGATAGGCAAACACGCCGTCGCTGCGGCGCACCAAAAAGTCGCCGCACTCGGTGGCGAGCGCCTCGCATTGGGCCCCGTACGTGCGGTCCACAAATTCGATCACGTCGTCTGCGAGGTCGTCGACGGTGGGCACGCACAGACGTGTGGCCGGGGCGCGCAGGGCGCTGCGGCGGACCACCTCCTCGGCCGAAAGACTTCGGCAGGCGCCACGGTAGATGGGCGTGCCGTCGCTCGCGTGCGGTGCGCTCGCGGCGTGGAGCTCGGCGCGCGTGCAAAAGCAGGGATAGGTGAGGCCGGCGTCTTTCAGCCGGCGCAAGGCGCTCTCGTACAGGTCTAGGCGGTCGTGCTGGTAGTAGGGGCCTTCGTCCCACTCCAGCCCCAGCCAGGCCAGGTCGTCAATCAATTGGGCGGCAAGTTCCGGGCGCTTGCAGCGATCGTCCAGGTCCTCAATGCGTAACACGATGCTGCCGCCCTGGCTGCGGGCCGAAAGCCATGCGCACAGGCAGCTGAACACGTTGCCCAGGTGCATACGGCCCGAGGGCGACGGGGCGAAGCGCCCCACGACGGGGGTGGGGGCGGCCGGCGTCGTTGGCGCGTCGGCGGCGGGTGTTGCTATGTTGCGTGCGTTGATGTCCATGCGGACGAGTATAGCGCGGGGCGCGGTGGGGGAGACGCTGCCGTGGCCTGCAAGTTGCTGAGGCCGCGCGTTGCGCGTGCCGGACCACCGGCTCGGCACCTTAATCGTCGTCAATCAATCTAGCCCTCAAACGACGGAAACCCCGGCAGCTCTTCGCAACTGCCGGGGTTTCCGCGGAAAAGGGGGACATGATCCTCGAGCGGACGGCAAAGGGGCAAACCGTTTTCGCTCAACTGCTTTATGCCCCTCAACTGGCGGCTCAATCAGCGCATGCCGCGCCCACACAAAGCCGCTACACCTGTGATGGAGCTATGAAGTAGTATCTATTGCCGGAGCGGGCTATGCCAAGGAGTGTCCCAGATTGCCGGCAGATAAGGAACGTCCCCAGGTGCCGGCGGCGGGCGTGACTTTTGTCCCGTTTTGACGCTCCGCTGACCTAGATGTTCGTCACATGAACCCGCAAACGTGGGACAATGACGCTACTGGTATCACAGACAAAGGATGTGCCTATGAACGCTCCCGTTGCCCAGCCCTGTCGGCAGCGCCGCCTGTTTGCGCGGTTCGCTTCCGTCTGCGCACTCGTCGCGCTTGCGTTGTTGTTGCTGCCCGCCATTGCGCGTGCCGACGGCTACTCCATGAGTCAAACCTACATTGGGGCCACGGTCGAGGCCGATGGCTCGCTGACCGTGGTCGAGGGGCGCCAGTTTGATTTCGACGACGACATCAACGGCGTGTACTGGGATATCAATACCGGCTCAAACCAGCAAGGCGGCTCGGTGGGCGTTAGCGTGCTGAGCGTCGAAGAAGATGACGCCGCATTTAGTGAGGTTAGCAGCGCAAACAAAGGCGACTCTGGCGTCTACACGGTGGAGCAGTCCGGCGATGCTGTAAGGCTTAAGGTATTCAGCCCCCACGAGAGCGGCGACAGTGCCATCTATTACGTGAGCTATTCCATGACCGGCGCGGTCATGAACTGGGCCGATACCGCCGAGCTCTACTGGAAGTTCGTGGGTGACGGCTGGTCTGCCGATTCCGATAACGTGGAGATGGAGGTCTACTTCGCAAACGCCGCTGCCGGGACGGCGGCGACTAAGGGCGATAACTTCCGCGCATGGGGCCACGGTCCGCTAACGGGCGACGTGTCGCTCGACGAGAACGAGCCCATGGCCACCTATACCATCCCTTGCGTGCACGAGGGTGAGTTTGCCGAGGCGCGCATCGCCTTCCCCAGCGATTGGGTGCCGCAGCTTGCCGCCTCGGGTGACGAGCGCATGTCGACAATCCTGAGCGAGGAGAAAGAGTGGGCCGACGAGGCCAACGCCCGTCGTGAGCACGCGCGCATGATCGCAAATGCACTTGCCGCAGTAAGTGTTGTCGCGGCAGTGACCTTCACCGGCGTGATCGTGGTGCTCAAGCTGCGTAAGCCCAAGCCCAAGCCGCTCTTCCAAGACGATTACTTCCGCGATGTGCCCTCGGCAGATCACCCCGCGGTGCTTGCGGCTCTCATGAGCTGGAACGATGTGCCTGATCAGGCATATATCGCCACGCTTATGAAGCTTACCGATGATCGCGTGATCAAGCTTGAGGAAGCGACCGAGACAAAAAAGAAGGGCCTGCTAAGGCGCGAAAAAGAGGAGCAGACGTATCGCCTCACAGTGACCGACGAAGGCTGGAAGTCCACCAAGAAGGACGGTATCGATCGCGCGGTGCTCAAGGTCTTCTTCGCCGGCGTTAAGCCCGACGAGAACGGCATCCGTTCGCGCACGTTTAGCGAGCTGGAGGATTACGTCAGCGATCACACCGAATCTGCTGGCGATAAGCTCGAGGACTATCAGAACACCGTTAAGGGAGAGCTCGTCGATCGCGAGTACGTTGCTTCGGACGGCATTGTCGCAATGGTGTTTGGCCTGGTCGTGGGCATTCTGCTCGTCTTTATTTCCGTGGGCCCGATATTCTTTACCGATGGCGCCGAGGCAAACATTATCGCCGCGATTATTTCGGTGCCTATCGTGCTCGTGGGCGTGGGCCTGAGCCTTACCTTCCGTCGCTATTCGCCGGAGGGCGCCGAGGTTGCGGCGCGCTGCAAGGCGCTTAAGCATTGGCTCGAGGACTTTACGCGCCTTAAGGAAGCCGTCCCCGGAGATCTGATTCTGTGGAACAAACTGCTGGTGATGGGTGTGGCTTTGGGCGTTTCGAAGGAAGTCCTGCGCCAGCTTGCCGAGGCTGTACCCGCGGATCTGCGCAACAGCGACGACTTCTACGACAACTATCCCTGCTACTGGTGGTACTACCATCATTACGGCAACGAGTCGCCGCTCGATTCGTTTGATGACGTGTATCACGAAACCATCCGTGAGCTGGCATCGAGCTCTGATAGCTCGAGCGGCGGCAGTGGCGGCGGCTTCTCCGGAGGTGGCGGTGGCGGCGCCGGCGGAGGCGGCGGCGGAACGTTCTAACGGGCGCATATTCTGGGATGGATTTTCCCAGCGGGCCTCCGCACAAGAGGCCATGGGCAAAAAACGCCAAATATGAGTACTGTTGTCTTGCCGGTCACATATCTTTGGGCCTAAATTGGGTTCCCTAATGAGATAACTTCTCGTTAGGGAACCCTTTTATTCTACATATGGGGAGAAACGTTGGCTTATACAACGTGTTCTCATGTCGAGCGGGCCCGAAATTGCTCAAATTTGCTGCCACTAAAAAGGTAGCAGTACTCATATTTGCCCTTTTTTGCCCACAGCCCCTTCGGAAGGCACCGAAACTGTTCCAAACGACTAGGTTATGGCCGCTGACGGGCCTATGCTGTTAGATCCAGCTCGTAGAGGAAGCTTTCGCGAGGCATATTGTGGCGACGCTCTTCGCGGCTGGCGCGATGCGTGGCCGTGCGTTTAAAGCCGTGGAGCTCGTAGAATTTCCAAGAGCAGTTGGAATCGGTGTACAGGTGCGCGCTCGTTGCTCCGCGCGAGGACAGGTGCGAAATCGCGGCATCAAGCAGCACCGTTCCAACGCCCAAGCCATGAACGTCCTGGTCCACGGCAAGCAGTGTGACCTCGTTATCATGCGGCAGCGGACTGCTTTCGAGCAGACGATTGTTGGTCCGGATCGTGGCTCGCACAAGCGAGAGATACTCGGCACACGAATTTGGCTCCAGCTCGCGCATCTGCGACAGCAACGAGCGTTCGGTGTCCATCCAATGTTCCTTGACGGTGGCGCCGGAGCTCTGTCCCGCACGCGCGAGCGCAATGCCACGCGCCTGACCGTCGATTACGGCAACCTGCGAAAACGTCGAGGAAGAAAGGCAGTAGGCAAGGTCGCACGCGGCTTCGAGGCGGTTGTACTCATCGTTATCCGAATTGTTATGCCAAAGCTGCTGCAGAATCAGCGCGATGGCGTCGAAGTCTTCGGTATCAAACGGTCGGTAGAGAACCCGCGAGACCATAGTGCCTCTTTCTTTCGCGGATGCATATCGAGCACAGTTCTACCACGCCATTGGCATCAAATTATGGTGCCCCTGTGTTCCATGAACTCACCGTGCTCGGTGCCGTGCCCATCCCCTCCGCTCGCAAACTTTTTCTGCACATGCGCCCGTTGCGGGGTGCATCGATGCGCTCGATGCGCTACATTAAATCAGTATTTTCATTGCCGCTGCGCGAGCGCTGCAGATCGACGTATCACCGACTCACAGAGCACGGCGGCGTACCAGACAGGAGGACTGCATGGGATCTGATGTGAAGATCGCACGCGCGTTGATCTCGGTTACCGATAAGACGGGCGTCGTCGATTTCGCACGGACGCTGGTCGATGACTTTGGCGTCGAGATCATCTCTACGGGCGGCACGGCTCGTGCCATCGAGGACGCGGGCGTTCCCGTAACCCCCATCGAGGAGTTCACGGGCTATCCCGAGATGATGGACGGCCGCGTCAAGACGCTGCATCCCAAGGTTCACGGCGCGCTGCTTGCCCGTCGCGATTCCGAGCAGCACATGCAGGAGGCCGCTCAGCACGGCATTAAGCTGATTGACCTGGTCGTCGTCAACCTGTACGAGTTCGAGAAGACCGTCGCCAACCCCGAGGTCACCTTCGCGGATGCCATTGAGCACATCGACATCGGTGGCCCCTCCATGCTGCGCTCTGCCGCTAAGAACGCCGCGAGCGTTACCGTCATTTCCGACCCGGCCGACTACGACGCCGTCCTGGCCGAGATGCGCGAGACCGGTGGCTGCACCACGCTCTCCACCCGTCGCCGCCTGCAGGTGAAGGTCTACCAGACCACCGCCGCCTACGACACGGCTATCTCCCGTTGGCTTGCCGCCCAGGCAAGCGACGTGGCGGACACCTCTGCCAAGCTCGAGATCTCGCTGGAGAAGGTCGACGACCTGCGGTATGGCGAGAATCCTCAGCAGAAGGCTACGGTCTACCGCTTTGCCGAGGGCTGCGAGAACACCGCGAGCTCGCAGTTCCCGCTTGTGGGCTCCGAGCAGATCCAGGGCAAGCCGCTCAGCTACAACAACTATCTGGATGCCGACGCCGCCTGGAACCTGGTCCGCGAGTTCGACGAGCCGGCCTGCGTGATCCTCAAGCACCAGAACCCCTGCGGTTCCGCCGTTGCCGAGGACATCACGGCCGCCTACGACCGCGCCTTCGCCTGCGATCCCAAGAGCGCCTTTGGCGGCATCATCGCCTGCAACCGCGAGGTTCCCTTTGATCTGGTTGAGCACTTCGCCGATCAGAACAAGCAGTTCGTCGAGGTCATCATCGCCCCGAGCTACACTGATGAGGCGCTCGAGCGCATGGCTAAGCGCCCCAACCTGCGCGTGCTGGCTACTGGCGGCGTGGACCACGGTGCCCAGGTGGAGCTGCGCTCCGTCGACGGCGGCATGCTGGTGCAGGAAGTCGACCACGTGACCGAGGACCCCGCGACCTTTACGTTCCCCACCGACCGTAAGCCCACCGACGCCGAGATGGCCGAGCTCGAGTTTGCCTGGAAGGTCTGCAAGGGCGTTAAGTCCAACGCCATTCTGGTCTCCAAGGGCAAGGCCGGCATTGGCATGGGCCCCGGTCAGCCCAACCGCGTGGATTCTGCGCTGCTGGCCTGCGAGCGTGCCGAGGACTTCTGCGAGCGCGAGGGCGTGGAGAAGGGCGGCTTTGCCTGCGCAAGCGACGCATTCTTCCCGTTCCGCGACAACATCGACGTGCTTGCTGCACATGGCGTGACCTGCATCATCCAGCCCGGCGGCTCCAAGCGCGACGACGAGAGCATCCAGGCCTGCAATGAGCACAATATTGCTATGGTGTTTACGGGCGCCCGCCACTTCCGCCACTAAGCAAGGTGCGGTGGCTGGGCAAGCCTCGCCGACCTGTTAGGTTGACTGGGGAGGATGGGATGTTATCTCGTCCCTTGGACTGGCCTCGCTTCTAAAATAATCTCTGCAAAAGACGGTCGCTCCGTTTGGAGGGCCGTCTTTTTGGTATAAGAGGACGGAATGACTAACACGAAAGGTACAACCATGCCCCAGATTGATGATGATGAGCTGTTTGGTAATGCCGAGGATCAGCGTGCGTACGAGGACTTTTGCGCCAATCAGGAGGCGGTCGAGAAGTTCACGCTCGACAAGCCCGCGCTCATCTGCCGTTGGCGCATGTCCAACAAAAAGGTGCCCATGCTCAACCGTCACATCCGCGCGCTGTCTGAGCGCCTGGTGCAGGGCGAACCACTTACCCATAACATGCTCAGCTGGGCCAAGCAGCACGTTGAGTGGTCACTTGCCGAGGGCGACTACACCGCCCGCGACGGCGTGCTCATGCTGGTGATCGATATCAACGGCAACGCCGCCATGACGGTGGGGGAGTACGAGCCGCTGGCCGACACGTCGGCCAAGGCGCTGCGTGCCCGTTCTGCCGAGGCTCGCTCCGAGGCCGACGAGACCGGCGTGGCGCCCGAGCTGCTCGCCGCCGTCAACGACGGTGAGCTGGCCTTTGTGGTGCCGGCGGACGAGTGCCTGTGCGGCACGGCGACGCTCATCGAACAACTGGCCCAGACCAAGGGCATCCCGGTCACGCGCGTAGATATTCCCGCGCAGCTTAAGGGCGCGCTGTTCCTGGTGAGCGACGAGCACGGCGTGGTTCCCGCAACCGAGACGGAGGCCGCCGAGGCCGACGCCGCCACGGTCGCCTTCTTTGCCGACGGCTACGAAAAGCTCCGTGCCCGCCGCTAAATGACTTTTCTGGGACGGGGATTAAGAATCATGTTGGTCCCCGCCACCGCTGCGAGTGCGAGGCGGACAAAACGCCCCCGCTCGCGAACAGTTCTGTCACCTTGGTACCGCGCGCGGTGCACACCTGCAGTTTCGCGGCCATAATGGTGGCAAGACAACCAAGAGGGGAGCGGAATCCATGGCGCTGATCTATATCGTTGAGGACGACGAGCCCATCCGTCGCGAGCTCGCCGACATTTTGGCGCGTGCCGGTTTTGAGGTCGAGGCCTGCGAATCGTTTGAGCATGTCTCGCGCGATATTCTCGCCGCCGCGCCCGACCTGGTGCTGCTCG
>JAIHTM010000067.1 GCA_022713905.1 Collinsella sp. | reverse complement strand
AGGATTACCAGGCGAAACTCGCTGCCCATGGGAAAGGTGTTGAGCGATCCGATAATCGACTCGATATCGGGGTCTTTGGTCATATCGCGCTCGTCGAGGTTGAACTCGACCATACCCGACTTTTCCAGACGCGCCTTCATACGCGAGACGGCGTGATCGCGCTTGACGCCGTCGGTACCGACGATCAGATATGCCGGCAGCAGACCGGTTTCGGACATTGCGCTCCCCTCCCGCAGGCTCTCGAATTCGTACCGTGCCATTTTAGCCCAGGGGCCAGCCGCGCGCCAACGATGTCATCACGGTCGCTGGCATCGCATCGCAAAGCCATTCGCAGACGGCGTGACGGTAATGTCGCCGTGTTCGATAGTGCACGCGAACACACCACCCGCTTCCTTAACGGCATCGATGCAGGCATCGGACGGGTGGCCGTATCGATTCCCCTCACCCGCACTCGCAAGGGAAAGCTCGGGCTTCAGGACGTCCAGCAACTCACCATCGACTGAAACCTTAGAGCCGTGATGCCCAAGTTTAAGTACATCGATATCCCCCACCTCCTGCACGAATTCCCGTTCTTGATCGAGCTCGGCATCACCGGTGAGGAGCATACGCAGGCCCTTGCCTTCCTGAACATAAGAGAGCAGCAGGACAAGCGAGTCCTCATTTCCCTCGCCATCCACGGACTTGAATGGCCACATCACGCGGCCGCAAAATGAGCCGATGTCGACCGTATCCCCACGGCGCACCTGCCGATACTCCACGCCAGGTCGGTTCAATACCTCGGCAGGAGCATCCTCCAGCGCATCCGCCGCCACGGCAATCGTTCCGACCGAAAACTGTTCGAGCACGGCAGGCAGACCACCCCAGTGGTCCTCATCCCAATGCGTCACAAAGACGGCATCGATATGGTGCACGTTATTGCGAACCAACGCCGCTACCACGCGCTCGTCGAGCCCGCAGTCGACGAGCGCTACTACGCCGCCCTGGCGGATAAGAATCGCATCGGCTTGGCCCACATCGAGCACCGTCACCGAAGGCGGAGCGAATCGATCCCAGTAGACGTACGGAATAGCAGCCAAGAGCACCAGGCATGCAAGCCCCACCGCCATAGGACGTGCACGGGGACGCGGCCACCAGACCAGCAGAACCGCCAGCAAACACGGCACCAGGTAAATCCACACGCTATCGGGCGACACACTCACGGATGCGCCCGGAACGGCAGCAAAGAGCTGCTCAAAGAACAGGGCGCAGCGAGCGACAATCATGGGCACCACGAGCGCCCAAGTCCGCAACGGTCCCACGAGCGAAAAGGGAACCAGCACGATGGACACAGCAAGCAGTACGCTCACCACCGGGCCGATGACCGCATTTGCCAACGGAGCAATGAGCGAGAACGTACCGAAGGCGGGAATGGTAATGGGAAGAGTCGCCAGTTGCGAGCACAGCGTGACGGAAAGCATGCTGGCAACGCCCGATGGCACACCCAGCTCACCCAAAGCGTAGGTCGCATAGGGGCAAAAGCACAGAATGGCAAAGACGCTGACACATGAAAGCTGAAAGCCCATCTCGAACAGCACCGTCGGCCGCAGTAGCACAAAGATGGACATGGTTACGAAGAGTGCCGATGCGCCGTGCCGGCGACGCCCCACGCCGTTTACGACAAGCGTCGCGAACACCATGCAGCACGCGCGCACGGCCGAGGGAGACGCGCCCGTAAAGGCAGCGTAGCCCACAAGCGTTATCGCCAATATCGCCCGCTGAAGACCACGTGAGCACCGAGTCTTTTGCAATACACCCTCGATTACAAACCCCACGATAGCCAAATGGCTGCCCGAGACGGCGATAAGATGCGCCGTTCCCGTTACCGAAAACCAGTCGCCCGCCGGCTGGGCGCGTAGCTCGGCCGAACGACCGCAGACGACACCGGCTATGAGCGCACGCGCCGGGTCGGTCGCAGGCGCGATGGACGCAAGCAGCCCATTTCGCAGCCGAAGCAGCGGCCCCGGAGAACCCTCATCGATCGACACAATCCGAACGGCTTTTATCTTGCGTACCTCGCCTCGGAGCGCGCGCGATCGTCCAAACGCATCGTTCTCAAAACGTGAAACGCGACCGATAACACGCACGTGCGCCCCGACCTTGAGCTCGCGGTCACACGATAGGCGAACCGCTGCCAAGTTCTTACCGTCCGCGCGTGCCTCGCAGGTATAGGAATACACGTCGTCGTTTATGGATGGATCACCCTGCACGACAAACTCGAGGCTGCTTGCCGCTCGACCGTCGAGCGCCTTCGAGGCGCCTAGCGTGCCCACAGCCCACCACGCCGAGACGACCGCTCCCGCCACGAGACCGACGGACGCGGCATACAGCCACCGCTTCAAAGGGGCAAGCCGCGCACAAGATTGAGCCAGCACAACGAAGACCGCCGCCGCAATGGGAATGGCCCATAGCGGCCCGACCGCCGGCACCCGCTCCCTCAGCAGCGCATCAGCGGCCACGTTAAGCACCAAAGCGCAGCTCACGCACATGCCGGCACACAGGGCCATCGTCCACGGCATCAAGGGCCGCGGAGGCATCACATGCTCGCGCTCTGTCGCACTCATACGCAGATGCAATCTTTGATTTTGGCAAGCTTCTTCTCGCCGATTCCCGACACACGCATCAGATCGTCAACCGAGGCAAAAGCACCGTTCTTTGTCCGCTCATCGATAATCGACTGGGCCATAGAAGGCCCGATGCCCGAAAGCGTCTGCAGCTCCGCCGCACTTGCCGTATTGATGTTTACTAGGCCTGTAGCGCCACTCACGCCCGACGATGCGGAAGCCCCACCATCAACATCGGCTTCCGCAATGGACGCCTGCTGCTCCCCTACCGTTGGAACGTGAATCTTCTGTCCATCGACGACTTTAGATGCCCGATTGAGCCCCGTAACGTCTGCCTCGGGCGCCAGCCCGCCGGCGGCATCAATCGCCTGAGCCACCCGCGCGCCATCCTTGAGGCGATATACACCGGGCGACACAACGGCGCCATCAACATCGACATAGACCTCTGCCGCGGCAGACGCCTTAGGCGAAGAGCCTTCGGATGTCTTTCCGCTCGAGGCATCGCCGGATCCCGGCTCCACTAACGAGCCCGAACCATCAGTGCGCTCAAACGACACGCCGCCGGCACCGCCGCCAAGGTTCGCCATCGCCAAACCGCTCGCCATCGCAATGACGCCCAGCATCGCCACCACCACTGCCTTATGACCGAGCAGCTTGCCCGCCCAGCGGTCCATCTTTTTGACCCGTTCGTGTTGTTCGCGCTGCGCCATAGCAAAACCTCCCAACAACATCGTGTCAGGAAAAGAGCCCTGCAACAGCCACGCTCCAAAACCGGTTTTCGCGGTCAAACCAAAAGCCGACCAAAATCTTGCACAAATCTGTCCATTTATTCAGGCACACGTCAGCAAATGAACACTTAGTCGCAAAATGCCCAGATAGCAAAAGACCGACGATGCAGACGCATCGTCGGTCTATGCACAAATTTACTCGTGATCTTGGTAAATCTCACGCGGAGCAAGCTCCGAATGTTTGCGTTTTAAGGTCTTAGGGGCCTTATACGTGTTGCTCTCAAAGTCGATGTACTCGGTCTGCTTGAGCAGGCGCTCGATCATCTCCTCGTGATCGAACAACTCCCAGGCCTCATGCACGGCATCGAGTTTAGCGTGCGTCTCGGGACGGCGCGGCATAAACAGCGTGCAGCAGTCGGGAGCGGCCTCAGTCGAGATATCGAACGTACCAATCTCCTCGGCGCGCGCGATGATCTCCTGCTTGTCCGAACCGATGAGAGGGCGGAACACGGGGATCTTCACGGCCTCGTTGACGGCCATGATGTTCTCAAGCGTTTGGGAGGCAACCTGCCCAAGCGATTCGCCCGTCACGATAGCCTTGGCGCCCTCGATGTGTGCAATGCGCTCGGCAACCGAATACATAATGCGGCGATACATGATCACGCGCAGGTTGCTGGGACAGGTCACCGAAATCTCGCGCTGGCAGTCGCCAAACGGCACAACATACAGACGGCCGATCTGGACACCCGGCTCAAGGGCGCGAATGATGTCCTGCACTAGATACTCGCTGGTATCTGGCGTCTGCGGACGACCGGAAAAATGCACCGGCACGCACACGGCTCCGCGTCGCGCGAGCATCCAGGTCGCCACCGGCGAGTCGATACCCGATGACAGCAGGGTCACGACCTTACCGGCAGAGCCCACCGGCAGACCGCCCACACCGCGCTCGGAGCGCGCGTACACATAAACGCTACCCTGAACAACCAGCACGTGAACCATCGCGTCGGGATCGTGCATTTGAACCTTTTTATCGGGGAACGCCTCGCACAGCACCTCGCCAACCTGTCGATTGATATCAATCGAGGTGAGCCCATAGTCAGTATTGGAGCGCTTGGCGTGCACCTTAAACGAATCGAAAGGACCAAACTCGCGCAGCGCCTTGACGGCGGCGGCACAGTACTCCTGCGGGTCGCGGTTAGTGTGATACGCCAAAGACACACGAGCAACGCCGGGAACGGTGCGAATGACACGCGCCGCCTCATCGGCCTGATGCTCGTTAAAGGTCACGAGGATATAACCGGAAATTCGAGACACGGCATTCACGGAAAAGGCGGCCAAGGCCGCCTTGATGTTATCCATGAGGATATGCTCAAAATGTGCGCGGTTCTTACCCTTAAGTCCAACCTCGTGATAGTGGACCAGGCAGACGCGAGCCGCCATTTAGGCTTCAGCAACCTTGTGGCCGAGCGCCTTCTCATAACGGGCCTCGTCGTAAGAGATGTCGCCGTCGATAATCTCATCCATAGCCATCGAAATGGTATCGGCACCGGAAAGCCCGATGGTGATGTCATCGACATCCTGGACGGCAAGCACGCGGTTGTGCTGGCCACGCAGCATGCTATTGATGTCGCAGGCGCGCTTGGAGGCAAGCGAAGCGAGCAGGAAGCGGTTGTGATCGGTCTTCTCCAGAAGATCGTCAATGCAAGGCTTTACAACGGACACGGACCTCAGATCCTTTCATGCATATCGAGAACGCGAACGAGCTCGTCGGTCGCGCGGTCGAGATCGTCATTTACCACGACGTCGTCGTAGCGGTCGGCAAGGGCAAGCTCATCGGCGGCGTTTGCCATACGCAGCTCAATCGTCTCGGGCGTCTCGGTACCGCGACCGACTAGACGCTCGCGGAGTACCTCAAGCGAAGGCGGCTTGATAAAGATCAGCACGGCCTCGGGGAAACGCTCCTTCACCTGCAGGGCACCCTGGACATCGATCTCCAAGATGAGAGACGAACCAGAGGCGAGCTTGGACTGAACCTCGCTCACCAACGTGCCGTAGCAGTTACCGTGGACCTCGGCCCACTCAACAAACTCACCGTTTGCCACGCGGCGGTCGAACTCCTCACGCGTCAGGAAAAAGTAATTGACGCCATCGACCTCGCCTTTGCGTGGGGCTCGCGTGGTAGCCGAAACCGTCAGGCCCAGGTTAGAGCGACGCTCGCGCACACGAGTGACGAGCGTGCCCTTGCCCGCGCCTGACGGTCCAGAAATCACAAAGAGCTTGGAATCCTGAGCGCTCACTTATTTGGTCAGCTGCTCGAGGAGCTGCTCGCGCTGACGGACGCCAAGGCCCTGAACGCGACGGGTAGCGGAGATGCCGAGCTCCTCCATGATCTTGGCGGCCTTGGCCTTACCATAACCAGGGAGAGACTCGATGAGGGTGGAAACCTTCATGCGGGAAGCGATGGGGTCATCGGAGTTGAGCACGGACTCGAGGGACTTCTCGCCCTTCTTGATCTGCTCGCGAAGCTCAGCGCGGGCGTGACGTGCGGCAGCAGCCTTCTCAAGAGCCTGCTTACGCTGCTCATCGGTAAGCTGAGGGAGTGCCATTCGTACCTCCAAATAGTTGGGTTATATCTGATTCAATAATTGGCATTTTAGCACGTAGAACGTACAAAATGCCCAATCGCGGCTCCATAGGTTAGACGATACCCGCAAAAAGTGCAATATACTGCGCCCAAAGTTAAGCCCCTGACCTGCGATTCCACACAAAGGATGGGAAAGTTTACGCAGGCACAGGGGCTATTTTGTGCTAATGAGACCCAAAAGTGGTGACTTAGGGGAATCTTTTACGCGACGTTTTCGACCAGCTCGGCGACGATGGCGTCAAAGGCGGCAACCGGATCGTCGGCACCGGTGATGGGACGGCCCACCACAATGTGGCTTGCGCCACGCTCGATAGCCTGGGAAGGCGTCGCCACGCGGGACTGGTCACCAAGGGCGGCACCAACCGGACGCACACCCGGAGTCACGATCAGGGCATCGGGACCCAACAGCTCACGCATGTCGTGAGCCTCCATCGGCGAGCACACGATGCCGTCGATGCCGTTGGCCTGAGCGAGCTTTGCCAGGCGGGCGGCCTCCTCGGCCACGGGCGACTCGACGCCGATCTCGCTCAAGGCATCCTGATTCATGCTCGTGAGCACGGTGATGGCGACGAGCTTGGCGCGGTCGTCGCGCGCCTCCTCGGCACCCTCGCGGCAGGCAGCAAGCATTGCGCCCGAACCCAAGCCGTGAACCGAGAGCAGGTCGGCACCGGCAAGCGAGGCCGAGCGGGCGGCACCGCGAACCTGATGCGGAATATCATGGAACTTAAGGTCAAGAAAGACCTTAAAGCCTAGGTCCTTAAAGGTCTTGACGATCTGGGGACCCTCGGCGTAATAGAGCGTCATACCAACCTTGAGCCAAGCGGCATGGCCCGAAAGCTCGTGGGCGAGCTCGAGCGCACGCTCACGATCGCAGTCGAGGGCGACGATTACGCGGTCGCGGGCATCGGTCTCTAGCATTCGAACGCACCTACCAGTTCGTTGATGTCCTTTACGCCCTGGGACTCGGCCCAGGCCTCGAGCTCGTGCGCGATCTTGAGCGAAGCGCACGGATCGACGAAGTTGGCCATGCCAACCGACACGCAGGTGGCACCGGCCAGGATAAACTCGGCCGCATCCTCGCCGGTCATGACACCGCCGACACCGTTGATGGGGATATCGACGGCCTGGGCGACCTCCCAGACCATGCGCACGGCGATGTGGTGGCACAGCGGGCCCGAAAGGCCGCCCTTGGGCTTTGCCACGCGGGACTTGCGGGTATGGACGTCGATGGCCATGCCCTGGATGGAGTTAATGACCGAAAGGCCGTCGGCGCCGGCGGCTTCGAGGGCCTTGGCGATCTCGGCGACGTTGACCGGCGCCATCTTCACGAACAGCGGCTTATCGGTCACCTTGCGGCAGGCAGCCATAACGGAAGAGGCGCCCTCGGGCGTAGAGCCCATGGCGGCACCGCCGGCGGCGATGTTGGGGCAGCTCACGTTGATCTCGTAGCCGGCAGCCCAGGGGCATAGCTCGACATACATCTCGAGCGCGCGCACAAACTCGTCAACGGAGTGGCCGGCAACCTGACAGATGACCTGGCAACCGTCCTTGGACAGCTGTTCGAGCCACGGGCCTGACTCACGGGCAAAGGCGGCCACGCCGGGGTTCTGAAGGCCCACGGAGTTGATCATACCGCCCGGGATCTCGGCCATGCGGGGCGCGGGGTTGCCGGGCCAGGGCTCGGCTGCGCAACCCTTGGTGGTGATGGCGCCCAGCTGGGAAACATCAAAGAAGTTCTGGAACTGCCAACCGTAACCAAAAGTACCGGCTGCGGTGTTGATGGGGTTCTGCATCTTGACGCCGCCGAAATCGACGGCCATGTTCACGGTACCCACTAGAAGACCACCACCTTGGAAGCATCGAACACGGGGCCGCACATGCAAGCACCCTTCATACCGTCGACCGTCTCGACATTGCAGGTGTTGCAGGCGCCAAAGCCACAGCTCATCATGCGCTCGAGGGACACCTCGCAGTACGCACCGGCCTCGGCGGCAGCAGCGGCGACCTTCTTCATCATGACGGCGGGACCGCAGCTGGCGACGTAGTCGTAGCCGCCCTCGCCGAGCAGCTCGGCGGCAGGATCGGTGCAAAAACCGTGCGTGCCGAGCGAGCCGTCGTCGGTGCAAACGTTGACCGTGGCGCCCAGCGCGCGGAACTCATCGATGCCCACGGCCTTGGAAGCGGTGCCAAAACCCAGGCACACGTCGACGGCCACACCCTGCTCGGCAAGCTTGCCGGCAAGGCACAGCACGGGCGGAACACCGATGCCGCCCGCCACGAGCAGCGCCTTCCTGGTGCCCTCGGGAACAAGCCAGCCGCGGCCGC
Organism: Collinsella sp.; assembly: GCA_022713905.1. Taxonomy (GTDB): domain Bacteria; phylum Actinomycetota; class Coriobacteriia; order Coriobacteriales; family Coriobacteriaceae; genus Collinsella. The sequence goes on along the minus strand of JAIHTM010000067.1, from coordinate 2,712 downwards.
CAGGGCCCAACAGGTTAGAGGTGGAGCCGGGGCCCATCTGGGACAAACGACGGGTATCGTCGCCCACGACGGCGTACCACAGCTCGACGGTGCCGGCCTCGGCGTCGGCGCGGTAGTAGCTCAGGGGCACGCGAAGCAGCGAGGACGCATCACCGGGTACGGCGATGTTCACAAACTGACCGGGCTTGAGCGCACTTGCAAGCTTGGGGGCCGAGATGACGAGCGAGAAGACGCCGTCGGCAATCTCCCGGTTCGAGACGACCTCGAAGTCGTGCATGCGTGCAGTGGAAGGTGTGGGCATAAACGCTCCAATCCCCCATGCGGTTGCATGGTCCAAACGAATAGAAAGCGCGGCACCGCAAGGGCGCCGCGCACAAAAGCGATAAGGCTATGCTAGCAGATGCAGCCGTCGGCAAGCGTCTGTTTACCGCCGACAAATACATCGGTGGCACGACCGGTGAGCGTGCGGCCGGCAAAACCGGAGTTCTCGGCGCGCGACTCGTAACCGTCCTCGCCAACCGTCCAGGTTGCGGAGGGGTCGAACACGGTCAGGTCGGCAACGGATCCCGCCTTGACCTGAACCTGGTCGAGACCCAGGATCTCACGCGGTTTGATGGCCATGAGCTCGACCATGCGGCCCATGCTCATCTTGCCCGTGTTGACCAGCTCGGTGAGCACGAGCGACAGCGAGGTCTCGAGGCCGATCATGCCAAAGGGTGCGAGCTCGAACTCGCGGGCCTTCTCCCACGGGGTGTGCGGAGCGTGATCGGTAACGATCACGTCGACGGTACCGTCGATGACGCCCTGACGAATGGCTTCGGCGTCCTCGTCGGTGCGCAGCGGCGGATTGACCTTGAGCGAGGTGTTGTAGGTCTCGTCCAGGTCGTTCTCGGTCAGGAACATGTGGTGCGGGGTGGCCTCGCAGGTAACCTGAACGCCAGCGGCCTTACCGGCACGCACGATCTCCAGACCATGGGCGGTGGAGATGTGCTGGATGTGCAGCTTGGCGCCGGTCAGCTTGGCGATCTCGATGTCGCGGGCGATCTGGAGCTCCTCGCCGGCAGCCGGCCAACCCTCGAGGGCCAGACGGGTCGAGACCTTGCCCTCGTTGATCTGGCCATGGCCGACCAGGTCCTCGTCCTGGCAGTGGCTCATGAAGACCTTGCCGAACATCTTGCCGTAGTCCATGCAGCGACGGAGCATGCCCGCGCCCTGCACGCCGCGACCGTCATCGGTGAAGGCGACGGCGCCGTGGGCGACCATATCGCCCATCTCGGACATGGCCTCGCCCTTAAGACCGCGGGTCATGGCGCCCGACGGATAGACGCGGCAGTGGCCGACCTCGGCAGCGCGGGACTTGACGAACTCAACGACAGTGCCGTTATCGGTGACGGGATCGGTGTTGGGCATGGCGCACACGCCGGTAAAGCCGCCCTTGGCAGCTGCGCGGGTGCCGCTCTCGATGTCCTCTTTGACCTCGTAGCCGGGCTCGCGAAGGTGAACGTGCATGTCCACCAGGCCGGGGACGAGGTACTTGCCGGAAAGGTCGCGGACCTCGGCCCCCTCGACGGCGAGATTCTCGCCGACCTCGGCGATCTTGTCGCCGTCAATCAGGACGTCAACGACACCGTCAAGCTCGACGGACGGGTCGACGACGTGGGCATTCTTAAGAAGCAAGGCCATTATCGGCACCTCCAAGCAGCAGATACAGGATAGCCATACGCACGCAGATACCGGCGTAGACCTGCTCCAGGATGACGGAGCGTTGCGGGTGGTCGGCCATATAGGAGTCGAACTCGACGCCGCGGTTGATGGGGCCCGGGTGGCAGATGATCGCGTCGGGCTTCATGAGCTTCTCGCGGTCCTTGGTCAGACCGAAGAGCTTGTGGTACTCACGAATGGTCGGGAACGGGGCACCCTCGAGACGCTCCTGCTGCACGCGCAGCATGTAGACGACGTCCAGCTCGGGCAGGACGGAATCGAGGTCGCTCGTCACGTGGTCGCAGCCCAGGACCTCGGGCGCCGGCGGCAGCAGCGTGCCGGGGGCGACGGCGTAGGTCTCGCAGCCCATGATCTTAAGGGCGGGGATCAGCGAGCCGCAGACGCGGGAGTGCGCGATATCGCCGACGACGGCGACCTTCAGACCGTGGAAGTCGCCCTTGTGCTCCCAGATGGTGTACAGGTCGAGCAGGGCCTGCGTGGGATGGTTGTGCTTGCCGTCACCGGCGCAGATGACGCTCGCGGGCGAGTTCTGCGTGACGATGTAGGGAGCACCGGCGTGCTTATCGCGCACGACGATGCAGTCGATCTTGTAGGCGTTGAGGGTCTCGACGGTGTCGACGAGGCTCTCGCCCTTGACCGTGGAGGTCGAGGAGCCGCCAAAGTTGAGGCTGTCGGCCGAAAGACGCTTCTCGGCGAGCTCGAAGGAGCTGCGGGTGCGCGTCGAGGGCTCGTTGAACATGTTGACGATGGTCTTGCCCTTGAGCGTGGGGACCTTCTTGATGGCACGCTCGTTGACCTCGGAGAACGCCTTGGCGGTCTCGAGGATGAGCTTGATATCCTCTTCGGAGTACTCGGTAATGTCGATCAGGTGCTTATGGTTGAACGCCACGGTACTACTCACCTCCCAGCGGCGCGGAGCCCACGTGGGAACCCGGCGCGACGTCGTTAATCTCGACGGCGGTGTGGCCGTCAACTTCCTTCATATATAGG
>JAIHTM010000406.1 GCA_022713905.1 Collinsella sp. | reverse complement strand
CAACCTCTACCTCCAACGAAATCGATCTTGATCAAGACGTCGACCTGTCCATGCTCTCCGACACCTTTGACCAAAAGAAGTTTGAGAAGGATCTGGGCGCCGCCATCGACGAGTTTAATGAAGGCCGTTCGGGCACGTTCGAGGCCAATAGCTCCTATGACGAGCAAGTGGGCAAGTTTACCGTCGAGAAGGCGCGCTCCAACGAAAAACTCAACCGCGAGCATATCATTAAGTATGCCGAGCTCGAGCTTTCATCGCTGGCCGAGACCGTAGATCTTTCCAAGCTCGGCAACGATGCCTATGAGCCACTCAATGGAACGCTGACCGATGATCAAATTCAGGCCGCATGCGATGCCGCCAACAACTTCCTGGGCGTCAACGTGACCCTCAAGCTCAACGGCGAGGATGCCGGCAAGGTTGATGGCAGCTCCGTGTTGCAGTGGATCAGCTTTGCCGACCCCGCCAACCCCACGCTCGATACGTCACAGATCAGTAGCTGGGCAGCCGAGCTCGCCAACGGCTTTAATACCGTGGGCTCCACTCGCTGGTGGACGCGCGCCGATGGCAAGCAGTGCGCCGTCGAAGGCGGCGACTTTGGTTGGTCCATCGACAGCAGCTCGCTCGCCAAGCAGGTCGAGGACGCCATTAACAACAAGCAGACCGGCGAAATCGAGATCAAGTACTCCCAGAAGGCCGACACCTTTACCGCAAAGGGAGAGCCCGACTGGAAGGCGTATATCGACGTCGACCTGTCCGAGCAGCACGCGCGCTACTATGACGAGAACGGTAATATCGTTTGGGAGGCCAACTTTATTTCCGGCAAACCGGGCGAAGACGCCACCCCCGAGGGCGTGTGGCAGATCAACAGCAACGACGGCGGCAGCACCCTGATCGGAGCCAAGGACCCCGAGACCGGTAAGCCCAAATACGAAAGCCCGGTGAGCTACTGGATGCCGTTCGAGGGCAATATGATCGGCTTCCACGATGCCACCTGGCAAAACGACAAGAGCTTCGATAACGCCGAGTCGTACAAGTGGTGTGGCAGCCACGGCTGCATTAACCTGCGCCTGGCCGACGCCAAGGCGCTTCACGACTGCATCAAAGTCGGCCTGTGCGTGGTTGTTCACTCCTAGTGCAACGCGCGGCATCAAATAACGTGGAACTGCCGAATCCTATCTAACAGTTCCGAAAGAAATCGTCCTATGCGCCCGCCCCAACCGGTGGGCGTATATACTTATCGAGGTACTTTCTATAAAGGAGACGCTATGCCGAATGTCCCCACAATCACCCCGGACCCCGATGATTCCGAGCACATGCCCGAAGATGTCACCGAAACGATTCCTCTGATTACAAACGTAC
>JAIHTM010000405.1 GCA_022713905.1 Collinsella sp. | reverse complement strand
GACACGTCCTCATGGGGGGCAGCCGGCTGGTTAACGCTCTGCTGCAGATTGTCTGCATCGCCGTCGGTTTGTCGGCCACTTTGTTAATGGTTAAAGATTCGCTGCTATGATCGTGACGGATATTCTGCTCGACGGCCTCTTCGCCGCTGTCGCCGCCATCGGATTCGGGGCCATCTCCGACCCGCCGATGCGGGCCTTTCCACGCATCGCCCTGCTTGCCGCCATAGGCCACGCCTTGCGTTTCACGCTGATACACTGTGCCGCACTGGATATCGCCACCGCATCGCTTTTCGCGGCCTTTGCAATCGGCATGGGCAGCCTGTGGCTCGGCCGCGGCGTCCGCTGCCCGATGACCTGCCTCTACATTCCGGCTCTGCTGCCGATGGTGCCGGGCATCTACGCCTACAAGACGGTCTTCTCGCTCATCATGTTCCTCCAGTCGCTCGATCGGGCCGACGAGGGTATGCGCTACATGCAACAGTTCTTTCTCAATGCCACCGTATCGCTGAGTGTCATTGCGCTGCTTGCCGCCGGTGCCACGCTGCCGATATTCATCTTCAAACGCCGGGCTTTCTCGATGACCCGACGCACACGAAAAAATAGTTAGGTTATGGAAATCTTTTGGAACACGATCGCGGCCTACAATGCCGCAACCTGGCCTGCGCAGATCGGTTTCACGCTCGTGGCGGCCATGCTGCTTGTGCTACTCTACCTCCGTCCGACGCCCGCAGTACGGATCGCCATGAAACTCTTCATGGCGTTTCTCAACTTCTGGATCGCCGGAGTCTATTACATGATCTATTGCCGTCCGCGCGAATATCACGGCATGCTGGCGCTTTTCTGGGCCATAATGGGTGGAATATGGATCTATGAGCTGCTGGTGAAGCACGCCTCGCTCGAACGCACCGGCCAGCACAACGCATTCGCTATCCTGCTCCTTGTCATGCCGTTGATATATCCACTCTGCTCGCTGGCGCTGGGCCACGAATTCCCCATAATGACCTCGCCCGTCATGCCCTGTTCGGTGGCGGTCTTCACCATCGGACTGATGCTCGCCTTCTCGGAGCGGGTCAATATCGTGCTGGCGATGTTCCTCTGCCACTGGGCACTCATCGGTCTGTCGAAAGTCTACTTCTTCGGCATCCCCGAAGACTACCTGCTGGCGTGCAGCACCATACCTGCACTCTACATCTTCTTTCGGGAGTATGTCCGAAGCAACGCCGACCGGCCGATGAAACCCTCGGCCCATGTGCTCGATGCGTTGCTCATTACGCTGTGCCTGGTCATCGGCATCTTCTTTACTTTCACGTTATTGCACCAGCTTGACCTATTCACTCGAATCATCTGATTTATATGCGCA
>JAIHTM010000066.1 GCA_022713905.1 Collinsella sp. | reverse complement strand
AGCGAGGTCCGCGATGGCGAGGTCACCCGCGCCGTGCGCGACTCCAGTGCCTCTGACGGTTCTCCGATTCACTCCGGTGACGTCATGGGTATCATCGCCGGCTCCATCGACGTGGTCGGCTCCGACGTGAAGCAGGTCACGCTCGACTGCATCAACCGCATGCAGGAGGAAGAGGAGGGCGACGCGCTGACGATTCTGGCCGGCGAGGAGCTGTCCGATGAGGCCTTCCAGGAGATCGTCGACGCTATCGAGGAGGCTCAGCCCGATCTGGAGATTGACGCCCATCGTGGCGAGCAGCCGCTCTATCCCGTGATCTTCTCGATCGAGTAGGCAACTGCCCATGTCCGAGCTGTGCTCCGTGCCGCGCGTCTCGGAGCGCTTTGCCCAGAGCAATGCGCTCGACGAGGATATCGCGCGACTCAAATATGTTTCGGGTAAACGTGAGGAGGCCCTTCGCCGTCTGGGAATTCGGACGGTGGGGGACCTCCTTCTCCATATCCCTCATCGATACCTCGACTTTACCCGTTCTTGGTCTATCGAGATGGCGCCCATCGGTACCGTGTGCACCATCATCGCCACGGTCGACCGTATCGTCCAAAAGCAGCCGCGTCCGCGCATGCAGGTGACCGAGGTCTCGCTTGTTGACGAGACGAGCGTGCTGCAGGTCGCCTTTTTCCGCCAGCCCTGGATTGCCCAGCAGCTTAAGCAGGGCGACCGCCTGGCCGTGATGGGCAAGGTCGAGTTTGCCTACGGCTTTAAGCAGATGGCCTCGCCGCACTTTGAAAAGCTCGAGGACGGGCGTGCCGCAGGCACCATCCTGCCGGTCCATTACGTGAGTGATGGCGTGAGCCAGGCGTGGATGCGCCGCATCGTAAGCGGCGCGCTCGAGGTCGTCGGCAATCCGTTCGATCCGATTCCCGCGCCGCTGCGCGCAAAGCGGAAGCTCATGAGCAATGCCCGCGCGTTGCGTTCGATCCACTTTCCCTCGAGCATGGCTGAGCGCGACATCGCACTCCGGCGTCTTGCCTACGAGGAGTGCCTCTACCTGCAGCTGGCGCTGCGTCTGCGCAACGACGGCGGCCTGGTCGATGTGGTGCCCTATGCCCACACTGCGGGCGAGCATCTGGGCGCGCTTAAACAGGCCCTTCCGTTTTCGCTGAGCGACGAGCAGGAGGCCGCATTCCAAGACATCCTGCATGACATGTGCGATGGCGGGCGCGTGATGAACCGTCTGCTGCTGGGCGATGTCGGTACCGGTAAGACCGCCGTTGCCGCCTGCGCGCTGGCTGTGGCTGCCGATAGCGGCACGCAGGCCTGCGTTATGGCGCCCACGGGCGTGCTGGCGCGCCAATATGCCGATAAGACCGGCCCTCTGCTCTCGCAGGCCGGCATGTCCTGGGCACTTCTGACGGGTGCCACGCCGGCCGCAGAGCGCGAGCGCATCCATGCACAGCTGGAATCGGGCGAGCTTGACGTGCTCTTTGGCACCCACGCGGTTCTTTCGGATAACGTTGCGTTCAAGCATCTGTCGCTCGTGGTCATCGATGAACAGCACCGGTTTGGTGTGGGCCAACGCAACGCCCTGCGCGCGAAGGGGCCGGGTGCCGATCTGCTCGTTATGACGGCGACGCCCATCCCGCGTACGCTGGCGCTTTCGGTCTACGGCGATCTGGATACGAGCATCATCCGCCATCGGCCCGTCCCTGGTGCTGGCGTGACGACACGCGTGCTCACCGAGTCGAGCCGTGACCTCGCCTATGGCGCCATCCGCGAGGCGCATGAAAAGGGTCAGCAGGCCTACGTGATTTGTCCGCTCGTGGAGCCGAGTGACTCGGCCGATGAGCTGGAAGACGTGCCCGGTATTGCTCGCGACGACGAGGGCCGCGTAACCGTCCCCGTGCCGCTGCACGATACGGCAACCGAGCTCGACCGACTGCGTCTTGCGTTGCCGGGGCTTACCGTCGAGCGCCTTCACGGCCGCATGCCGGCGGGGGAGAAGGACCAGGTTATCGATGCCTTCAAGCGTGGCGAGATTGACGTGCTCGTCTCGACTACGGTGGTCGAGGTGGGCGTCGACGTGCCTAACGCCACCGTCATGGTCATCGAGAACGGCGAGCGCTTTGGATTGGCTGCCCTGCACCAGCTGCGCGGCCGCGTGGGCCGTGGCAGTGTGTCGGGCACGTGCCTGGTCATGACGCACTCCAAGGGCAACGGCGGCGCATCGGCGGCACAAGACCGTCTCCAGTCGCTCGAAAAGACCTCGGACGGCTTTACGCTCGCCCAGATGGACCTGCGCCTGCGCCATGAAGGCGAGATCCTGGGTTATCGCCAGCATGGTGGTGTGACCCTGCGCTTTGTCGACCTGGACGCCGACGAGGAGCTGATCGAGTGGGCCCATTTGGACGCGGTCGAGCTCTTGCGGTATGCTTGCAACCTTGACTCTGTGGCGACGCGTCCCTTGCGCGACGCGGTCGCCATGCGTTATCGACATATCTTTAAGGAGGTCAGCGGAGGATGAGAATCATCGGCGGCGAATGGCGCGGTCGTAAGATCGAGGAGCCCCGTGGTCGCGATGTCACCCGCCCCACGACTGATCGCGTGCGCGAGGCGTGCGCATCTATGGTCATGTCGGCATTCGATTTCGATTTGGACGAGGTTCGTGTGTTGGACGCCTTTGGCGGCTCCGGTGCCTTAGGGTTAGAGATGCTCTCTCGTGGGGCCCGCTCGCTCACGACGTTTGAGATCGATCGCAACGCCGCGCGGCTCATTACCAAGAATATCGAGTCGCTCTGCCATGACCGTGCGCGTTGGCGCGTGGTCACGGGCGACATGCTGACGAGTGCCTCACGCGGTCGTGTACCGGGCGGCCCCTTTGATCTGGTCCTGCTCGACCCGCCCTATGCTTTTGGTGCCGAGCCGGTCGAGGAACTGCTGCAGAATCTGGCCCAGCAGGGTCTGCTTGCGTCTGGCGCTTACGCCCTGTTTGAGCATGCCGCCGCCGATGCGGGCGCGCATGCGGCAGACTTTGAGACTGTACGTGAGAAGCGCTACGGCATTACCTCGGTCGACCTGCTCCGTTGGGTCGGCGATGACGATGGTGAGGGCGATAGCGCCGGCACCGATGCTGACAACAATGATGCCACGACGTTTCAGGAGGACGCCCATGAATGACACCATCAACCGCGTGATCGTCCCGGGCACCTTCGATCCCATCACGTTTGGCCATATCGATGTGATCCGCCGCGCCCGCCGCATCTTTCCCAGTGTGATCGTCGCTGTTGCAGAGTCGCAGGGTAAAAACGGTGTGGGCACCACGTTTATGCTCGATGAGCGCGTGGCGCTGGCCCGCGAGGCGCTCGGTGATATCGACGGCGTCGAAGTCCTGCCCTTTACCGGCCTCTTGGTCGACTTCGCTCGTGAGCAGGGGGCGGGGGCCGTGGTCAAGGGCCTGCGCGCCATGACCGACTTTGAGTATGAGCTGCAGCAGGCCGACCTCAATTATCGCTTGGATAGCGAGCTGGAGTCCATCTTTGTCATGAGTGCTCCGCAGTACGGTTACATCTCGAGCTCGGTCGTTCGCCAGATCGTCTCGCTCGGCAGCGATGTATCGACGTTTGTGCCGCCCAACGTGGTCGAAGCGCTCAGACATCGCTTTTCGTGACGTTTTTTATTGCCTGGTGGCATGTGGTAAACTAGCACGATGATATGTTACCTATGAAAGGAGGCCGGATGCCGGGCGAGAATTTTCCTGGCGATAGGATCGTCAGCTTGGTCGATGAGCTCGAAGGGCTGATCGAGGAAGCCAAGCCGCCTTTCGGCAAGAACGCTCAGTTCAAGGTCATCGACGCCGACGTGTTCTTCAACATCCTCGATGAGATCCGCATGAGCTATCCCGAGGAATGGCAGAAGTCCCGCCGTATCCTCAAAGAGCGCGAGGAGCTTATGGCTTCCGCCGCCGCTCAGGCCGATTCCATCATCGCCGATGCTCAGCAGCAGGCCCTCACCATTGCCGGTGAGCAGGAGATTGTCCGCCTTGCGCAGCAGCAGGCCGACGACATCCGCGATCGTGCCCAGCAGTACGAGCGCGAGACGCGTTATGCTGCCGAGGACTACGCAGAGCAGGTCTTTACGCACCTGGAGGAGAACCTCAAGAGCCTGACCGGCACCGTTACCCGTTGCCGTCAGCAGCTCAACGAGGGTGCCGCCCAGCAGAATGGTCAGTGGTAATGGCTGAGTTCCCGAGCGTTACCGTCGATCTTTCCGAGCAGCTCGAGTTTCCTGGAGATTCGTTTCCGCTGACCGGTAAGGTCGATGTCGCCACCTACACGGTGGGCGAGAAGGAGTACCAGCTACAGGACGGCATCGACTACGACGTTGTCTTTACCAATGCCGGTACCGGTGTCTTGCTCACGGGCATGGTCCGCGCGCACGCCACCGGTGAGTGCGACCGTTGCCTGGAGCCCGCCTCGTTTGATATCGCCGGAGAGATCGAGGAGTTCTACCTCTTTGAGGAGCCCGAGGATCCCGAGGCCTACGAGGACGGCTACGAGCTCCTGGGTGAGGACCGCATCGTCGATCTGGGTGAGCCCATCAATGACGCGGTCGTTATGGACACGCCGTTTGTGGTGCTCTGCAAGCCCGATTGCCGTGGTCTGTGCCCCACCTGCGGTTGCAATCTCAACGTCGAGCAATGCGATTGCGCCGCCCAGGCAGAGGCAGAATGGGCCGCTGCCACGGAAAATCCATTTGCAGCATTGAAGAATCTCAAGCTCGATGAGTAAAACTGTGGTAGTATCGCTACTTGCGCGTAATCGCCACACTGGATAGTTCATAAGGAAGGTCACTATGCCCGTACCTAAACAAAAGCAGGGTCGTATCCGCACTCACACCCGTCGTTCCGCCAACATGAAGATCTCGGCTGCGGCTCAGTCCACGTGCCCCCGTTGCGGCGCTGTCAAGCTTCCGCACCACGTGTGCCCCAGCTGCGGTTTCTACAAGGACCGCGAGGTTATCGTTACCGAGTAACGGTATACTCTGGATGCGATGCCGTTCCAAATGGAACCACAATGGCCGGCTCAGTGAGTCGGCCATTTTTGTATAAGGAGCATGTATATGAGTAACGTTCGCGTTTGTGTAGACGTTGTGGGCGGAGACGAGAAACCTCAGGTTGTTCTTGATGGTATCGAGGCTGCGCTTGCCGCCGATCCCGATATCGAGGTCTTGGCAGCTGGTCCCGCCGAAATCGTCAATCCCTTTGCAGCTTCCCATGCACGTGTCGAGGCCCTTGAGGCACCTGACGTTATCGCCATGGATGACGATCCCATTCGCGCCGTGATGACCAAGCGTAAGTCGTCGATCGTGCTGTCGTGCCGCGCCATCAAGAAGGGAAATGCGGACGCCTTCTTCTCTGCCGGCTCGACCGGTGCCATGACCGCTGCCGCCACCGCCTATGTGACGCCGTTTAGGTATCAGGCCGAAGGTAAGAAGCAGCCGGTGCGACCCTGTCTGACCAATGCGCTGCCCAATCGCGCCGGCGGTCTGACTGTGCTGTGCGATATGGGCGCCAACCCCGATGTCGAGGTCGATGACATGGTGCGCTTTGCCCAGATGGGTAGCGCCTATGCCCGCGTCGTCCTGGGAATCGAGCATCCCCGCGTGGGCCTGCTTGCTAACGGCACCGAGGACGAGAAGGGCTCCAACTTTACTAAGGCCTGCTTCCCGGCCATGAAAGCCGCCGTTCCCGGCTTTGTTGGTAACTGCGAGGGAACGGACATCACCTCAGGTAACTTCGATGTCGTCGTTGCCGATGGCATGTCGGGCAACATCGCGCTTAAGGCCACCGAAGGCGCTGCCAAGTTTTTGCTGCAGGAGCTCAAGGGTGCCTTTATGTCTTCGCTCGGCACCAAGATTGCCGCGCTGCTCATCAAAAAGCAGATGCGCGAGATCAAAGCCAAGCTTTCGGGCGACGCCAAGGGCGGCGCGATTCTTTTGGGCCTGCGCGGCGTGGTCCTGATCGGCCATGGTGCCACCTCGGTCGAGGCTGTTAAAAACGGTACGCTTGCGGCGGCCGAAGCCGTGCGCGCCGGGCTGGTCGAGAATGTCGCCAACTCTATGGATGGTATCGTTTTATAAGAGCGAGTTAGAGCGCTGTTATGTGCTTCGCGGTGCACGCCGTGGGGTAGAATCAGAACCGTGTCTTGGTACCGCCCGGGCGGTACCATTCTTTTGGTATTCATGCACTATGAGAGGAAGCGCTATGGACCGCTCCGAAATCTTCGACAAGATCGCCGAGGTCGCTGCTGACGTTCTGGGCGTCGATGTTGCCGAAATTAGCGAGGAGACCACCTTTGACGACCTCGATGCCAACTCGCTCGAGCGCCTGCAGCTGGTTACGGCTATCGAGGACGAGTTCAACCTCGAGATCGATGACGAGACCCTGCTCTCGCTCAACTCTGTCGCCGACGCCGTCGACGCTATCGAAGCTGCCAAGGAGGCCTAAGTCTTGGCTTTATCCGACCGACTTACGCGCGCCCAGGAAATCCTGGGCCACGAGTTCAACAATAAGGTGCTGCTGCGCGCGGCCCTTACGCATCCCTCGGCAGTCGAGGGACAGCCGGTTTCTGCCAGCTATGAGCGCCTTGAGTTCTTGGGCGATTCCATTTTGGGCGCTGTGGTCGCACGCTCCCTGTTTGAGTCCTATCCGGAGTTTGACGAGGGCAAGCTCACGCGCCTGAAGGTGTCGCTTGTCTCGGGCGCTACGCTGTCCGAGGTTTCTCATGAGCTGGGCATCGACGACATCATCATCTTTGGTGCCTCTGAGACCGGTACCGGTGCGCGCGGCCTGCATTCGGCGCTCGAGAACGTCTACGAGTCGCTTGTGGGCGCGCTGTATCTGGACGCCGGCTGGGACGTTGCGGCGGAGTTCATTCACCGTACGCTTAAGCCGCATTTGGCTTCTGAGCGTGCCGAGCATCCTGCGAACCCCAAGTCGTTTTTGCAGGAGTGCGTGCAAGCCGACGGTCACGAGCCCCCGGCGTACAAGCTGGTTGGCTCCGAGGGGCCGGCACATGCGCCCACCTTTACCGCCGTGGTGTTGATCGATGGCATTCGCCAGGGTCGCGGCACCGGTTCCTCTAAGAAGGAAGCCGAGGCAGCCGCCGCACTCGAGGCGCTCGACCGCATGGGCTACACCACCAACGGCGTGATTCTCAACAAGAAGCCTGTTTAAGCGAGGAACCGTGTATCTCAAGTCCCTCACGCTCAAAGGGTTCAAGTCGTTCGCCGACCGCGCCCACATGTCGTTTGAACCGGGCCTGACGGTCATCGTCGGCCCCAACGGCTCGGGAAAATCGAATATCTCCGATTCAATCCTATGGGTTCTGGGCGAGCAGAGCGCCAAGCAGCTGCGTGGCCAGGCCATGGAGGATGTTATCTTCTCGGGCTCGTCAGCGCGCAAACCGGTGGGCGTGGCCGAGGTCACGCTGGTGCTCGACAACTCCGACCATGTGCTGCCCGTCGACTTTGACGAGGTCGCCATCACCCGCCGCATGTATCGCTCGGGCGAGAGCGAGTACCTCATCAATTCGAGTCCGTGCCGCCTGATGGACATTCAGGACATCCTGCACGATTCGGGCCTGGGCAAGGATACGCATTCCATCATCAGCCAGGGCAAGCTCGACGCCATTTTGCAGAGCCGCCCCGAGGAGCGCCGCGCCCTCATCGAGGAGGCCGCCGGCATCTCCAAGCACAAGCGCCGCAAGGAGCGTGCGCTCAAAAAGATTAAGTCGATGGACGAGCACCTGACGCGTGCCCGCGACATCAATAAGGAGATTGCCCGCCAGCTGCGGCCGCTGGAGCGTCAGGTCGATCGCGCGCGCAAGTACAAAGAGCTGTCCTCGCGCGCGAACGAGCTTACGCAGATGCTGGCCGTCGATGAGCTGCGTTCGCTGCAGTCGCAGTGGAACGACCTGGAGAGTCGTTCCAAGGAAGGTGCCGCCGAGCTGGAGCTTGCGCAGTACCGCTTGGGCGAAAAGGAGCGCGAGCTCGAGAAGCTTCAGGTCATGCTCGAGGAAAAGGGCCTGTTTGTGGGCGACCTGGGCGAGCAGCGCCGTCATATGCAAGATGTGGTCGGCCGCATTAACTCCGACATGCGCCTGCTCGAGGAAAAGGGCCACAACATGGTGTCGCGCCTGTCTGACATGCGCGGGCAGATTTCGAGCTCCGAGCATCAGCGACGTCGCGTGGTCGAGGAGCTCGAGGACGCGCGTGCGCAGCTTGAGGAAGTGACCGGTGCGCACATGCAGGCCCAGGAGGACGTTGACGCCGCTGGCCCTGCCGCCGCCGAGCTCCACGAGCGGCGCGTGGTGCTCGACAATCAGATTTCGAAGCTTACGCGTGAACAACGCGATGTGCAGCGCGTAGCCGATAACGCCGCGCTCGAGCTCGCCAAGGTGAAGGATTCCTTGAGCAATGCCGAGGTCGAGGACAACATGTATGCCTCGCGCCTGGAGCAGATCGACGAGCAGCTCGAGGAGGTCATGGCCTCGCTCGAGAGCCGTCGTGACCGCGCGGAGGAGCTTGAGGGCGCTCTTGAGGAAGCGCGCCAGGCTCAGGTTGATGCGCGTGAGGCCACCGAGGTCGCCCGTGCAGCCCTGAAGGACTTGCGTAATCGTGAGAGTGAGGCGCGCAACAAGCTGTCCGAGGTGCGCTCGGAGCTTGCCAGCCAAAAGAAACTCGATGTCCGCATGGCCGACAGCTCGCCGCTCGTGAACCGTCTGGTGGGTGCGCTGGGCGACGATGTCTCGGGTCGTCTGGGCGACGTGCTCGAGGCCCCGCGTGAGCTTGAGGGCCTGGTCGAGCAATTGCTCGCCGGCGATATCGATGCGCTGCTGTTTGACGACGCCGCCACGCTTGAGCGTGCCGGTCGTGCGGCTCTGGACCAAAAGAAGGCCTCGGGCGAGGCGCTGCTGGTGGCGCGCGGCGTGAGCGGCTCTACCGCCGCTGAGGGTGCTGCCGGTACCCGCCTGGTTGATCGTCTGTCCGTGCGCGCAGGCTACGGACCCGTCGTCGAGGCGCTGCTCGGCGGCTATTACGTGGTCGATGACTTGGCTGCCGCGCTGTCGGCGCCGGTCGTTGACGGCGTGACCTATGTGACTCCCGATGGCGCCCGCGTGTGCTGTGGTGGTCTGGTGCGCGTGGGGCTCGATGCCGGCGAGGCTTCGGGTGCCTTGGAGCGCAAGCGCCGCATCCGTGAGCTCGAGGGCCTGGAGCCCGATCTGGCTGCCATCTTTGAGCATGCTTCGGACCAAGTTGTTGAGGCCAACGCCGCCGTCGAGGAGGCACGTGCCGCCGAGGGCGATGCCGCCGGTGAGATCGCCCGTCTTGAGGGCGAGCGCCGCTCGCTGCTCTCCGAGATCGGTCGCCTGGAGCAAAGCGCCAACAATGCCGAGGTCGAGCGCGTGCGCATCTCCAAGCGCCGTGAGCAGGCCTCCGAGGCCGTTCGCGCTGCGCGCCCGCGCGTTGACGAGCTCACCCGTTCGCGTGACGAGGCCCGTGCACAGGCAAGCGACCTGGGTCTCCAGATTGCCGAGGCCAACGATGAGCTCGATCGCGTTCGCCGTGACGATTCCGAGGCCGCCGGTAAGCTCGCCGATGCCAAGGTGCGCCTGGCCCAGACGAGCGAGCGCCTGCGTTCGCTGAAGGGCCGCGTGCCCGACCTTGAGCATCGTCTTGAGGGCATCGACCGTCGTATCCGCGGAACACGCCAGGCTTCGCGCTCGCTCGAGCTGCTGCGCCTGCGCGTCGACCCCATGCACGAACGCTATTCTGCCCTGTTGGAACGCGCGTCGGATTGGGCAGCGCGCCTGCGTGACCAGGCCTCTCTGGAGGAGGCGGACTCCGCTTCGCTCAAGAAGACCATCGAGGATGCCAAGGCAGAGGTTGCCCGCGCTAAGGAGCGAGTCGATACCGCCTCCGCCGCGCAAAACGAGTTCAAGGTCGCGCGTGGCAAGCTCGAGGTGCAGGTCGAGGCTGCCATCAAGGCCATTACCGCCGATGGCACGACGGTGCTCGAGGAAGCGCTCATGCTTCCGGTGCCCACGGACCGCGATGCCGCCGAGCGCGAACTCAACCAGCTTGTGCGCCAGATCAACAACCTTGGTCCCGTTAACCAAGTTGCCATGGAGGAGTACGAGCAGCTCAAGCGCCGCGCCGACTACATCGAGGAGCAGCTGGCCGATCTGGAGAGCGCGCGCAAGGCGCTCACCAAGATCACGGTGGCCATTGACCGCAAGATGCGGAAGGCCTTCCTGGTGACGTTTGAGAAGGTCGATGCGAACTTCCGCGAGATCTTCGCTATGCTCTTCCCGGGCGGCCAGGCTCATCTGGAGATGACCGATCCCGAGCATCCTGCCGAGACGGGTATCGAGGTCGTGGCGCAGCCGCGCGGCAAGCGCATCACCAAGATGATGCTCATGTCGGGCGGCGAGAAGAGTCTGACGGCGCTCGCCCTGCTTTTTGCCGTGTACCGCACACGTACGGTTCCGTTCTATGTGCTGGACGAGGTCGAGGCGGCGCTTGATGACGCTAACCTGTCCAAGCTCATCGGAGCCCTCGATGTGCTGCGTTCCGATACGCAGCTCTTGGTTATCTCGCATCAGCGCCGTACTATGGAGGACGCTGACGTCCTCTATGGCGTCTCGATGCAAGCCGACGGCGTCAGTCGCGTCGTCTCGCAAAAACTCGATCGCGAAACCGGAAAGGTCGTGAATGCATAATGGGATTCTTCGATGCTCTCTCGCGCGGACTTGAGCGCAGCCGCGAGGCCCTCAACGAGGTCTTCTACTTTGGCGGTGAGGTCGACGAGGATTTTTGGGAGGACCTGGAGGACACCCTCGTAATGGGTGACATGGGCGCCGAGGTCGCTATCAAGGTCTCCGATGACCTGCGCGATGCCGCGGCCAAGAAGAACCTCAAGACCGCTCCGCAGCTTCGCCGCGCCCTGGCCGAGCAGCTTGAGCAGCACTTTGTGCCCATCGAGCGAGATCCGTTCTCCGATACGCCGAGCTGCGTGCTGTTTGTGGGCATTAACGGTGCCGGCAAGACCACGACGGTCGGTAAGATCGCGAGCGCCATGGCTGCCCGCGGCAAGAA
>JAIHTM010000404.1 GCA_022713905.1 Collinsella sp. | reverse complement strand
CAAGATACGGCACCGGCATCGACTGGAACGAGTTCCGCACACGGGTCGAATGGCAGTCGAACGACTAGACCGCCGGACACACATTTTGGCCTATAACCCTGAAACTGCAGGTCAAAAGGCATAAAGAGACCCCCTGAAAACGTTGTTTCCAGAGGGTCTCAATAGTTTTTACTCACCCAAAATCACAGGTGGCTTTACGCTTTTTCGTACGTGGCGGCACACTGCGACACTCTACGGACGGAATTTCGATTGTGCAAAATCCGCTCCAGTTTACTCCCACTCGCCAAAGTAAAACTGGTTCTAAACAATACTGTTTAGGGGATTTGACTCTTAGTTGCTCAATTTGATACCAATTATCCAACCTATACGGCATTGTCGGACTCCTGTTATCAAAAGATTATCAAGCCCAATGTTATCAGCAGAAAAGCAATGGTTTGGATTATCTGTATTATGCCACAAGCAGAGTGCTATTCCAATCAAATAAGGGACTGCTTCAACTGTAGAATCCGTTTTTCAATCTCTCGAATGATCTCGACAAAGACTTGATCTTCGCTTCCGGTCGGATCTTCTAATCCCCAGTTATCGTCAAATGCTCTACCAATGAAAGGACAGCCCACATTGCACCCCATGGAGATTGCAATATCAGGGGCAGGAATATCCGAGATCAGTTTGGAATACTGGGTTTTCTCCATGTCAATCCCGTACAGTTCTTTCATAATGCGGACAGCATCCTGATTGATTTGCGGTTTTGTTTCCGTTCCTGCGGAATAGCTTTCAAACACATCGGAAGCCAAGTGCTTTCCCAGGGCCTCGGCAATCTGACTGCGGCAGGAATTATGGACACAGATAAATGCCACCTTTTTCTTACTCATATTCGAACCAGTCTTTCGTTTTATTTGCGATTTTTACGAGGAACAGCATCACGGGAACTTCTGTCAGCACACCCACAGTCGTTGCCAGTGCCGCAGGGGAAGTCGTTCCAAACAAGGCGATTGCAACAGCAGCAGCCAGTTCAAAGAAGTTGGAAGCACCAATCATTCCGGCGGGAGCAGCAATCTTGTAGGACAGCTGGGTTAAGGGTCAAAAAGTGTGTCCGGAATCGCGGATTTTCACGGATTGACCTGTAGGTTTCCGGAAAGTATATGCTCCGGAAGCATATATCTAGCCCCCGACGGGAAATCCTCGGTGTGGCAGCCGTGATGTGCTATGCGCGGCGTGGTGTGGTGTCGCAATGTCGAAGAACCAACCACGCTGCCACTGCGGCGGTGAAATGAAACGCAACGGCACCACCAGCAAAGGCACCACCAGATGGCGCTGCAAACAATGCGGCGCCTCCAGCGTCAAACGTCGAAACGACATCACCAACGCGGCAGTGTTCACCCAGTTCATCGAGCATTGCACCACCGCAATATCACTCGACGACCTAGCCAAACGAAACGGTGTTAGCCGCGCCACCATGAAGCGGCGCTTCAAGTGGTGCTGGCTCGTTGATGTGCCTGACCCCACCGCCGGCCACCACAAGCGGATCTACGACCAGGTATTTCTCGATGGCACCTACACCGCCGGTGGCTGCCTGATCGTCGCGGCGACCATCGACCACGTGATCGCCTGGCACTGGTGCAAACACGAAACCACCCGCGACTACCAACTGCTGCTTGAACGCATCGAAGCCCCACTCATCGCCGTCATCGACGGCGGCCAAGGCGCATACAGCGCAATCAAAAAGTGCTGGCCGACTACGAAAATTCAACGCTGCCTCGTCCACGCCCAACGCGTGGTCCGCCGCTACACCACCACCAACCCACGCACCGATGCCGGGCGCACCATCTACCGACTTGCGCTGAAACTGACCCGGATCACCACACTGGATGAAGCCGCCGCGTGGGGTGTGCAACTGCACGAGTTTTCAACGATCTACCGGGAATGGATGAACGAGAAAACCATGATCAAAGACCCCAAAACAGGTGCATGGACCCGCGTGTGGACCCACCACAACGTGCGCAAGGCCTACAACAGCCTCAACCATCTTTGGCGGTCCGAGATGCTGTTTGTCTACCTCAACCCGCCAGCAGGAGTCCTTGCGCCCGAGCGGATCAAATCCACCACCAACAGCTTAGAAGGCGGCATCAACGCCCAGCTCAAACTGCTCGCCAGAACCCACCGCGGCAGATCAGGCGAACGACAACGCCGCATGCTGGATTGGTGGCTCTACTTAAAAACGGAACTGCCTGACGATCCAGTACGAATCGCCAGGCAGTCCGACTGGGGCCAGGGCCAACTCGCCAAGCTATCGACACCGACTACACCCACTCAATCGGCATTCAAAAAGGCCAAATCTAACCCCCGCGACACGCCGAGCCAGACACACATTTTGACCCTTAACCCAACATTGTGCAGAGGTTTTCCCAGAATGGTATTGCCTTGGAACGAGAAAATCATCACCAGCGTCAGCAATAAGCCAATGGTAGTTGCACTGTCAAACATACGGATGAAAGTCTCCTCAAAGTACACTGCCCCTTCCGCTTGATGACAGCCGAACGGGTCAGCATACCGCCAGCCAGAGGAATCACCACAAACAGTACCACAGAGAGAATCAGGGTATCCCACGGAATGGGAACATTGGAACGCCCAGCAAAAAATGTGTTTTTGTTCAATAGGAAGTTGAGGTTTTAGTCACGAAGATTTTTCGGGTTTAGGCGGAAAGGCATGCCGACCACCCGTGGGCCTTAGCCTGATGGTGCTTCTAGTTCCATTCGGGAAAGGTCCGGAAAGGCAATGATCAGCATGCCCCAAATACAGTCTATCCGTTCGCGTCGCAGGAACGGTGAGTCCATCGCCTCGATAGCGCGCAGCGAGAGGGTCAGCGAGCCGACCGTGCGCAAGTATCTG
>JAIHTM010000065.1 GCA_022713905.1 Collinsella sp. | reverse complement strand
TGCGTTTATGAGAGCCTAACGATTTTGGAATCCGCTTTCGCTTAGGCGCTCTTACTGTTTGGCTGTATTTTGAATCCATCTTATTTATTTGCGCGATAATAACTCCCATTGGCGTTAGGGAGGGCTAGATGTTTACCGTTTTTGTCTTGGGCAATATTGCTTCGGGTAAGTCGACCGCCTGCCGCCATCTCGAATCTCGTGGTGCCATGCTTATCGATCTGGATGAGCTTGCCAAATCGCTGTATGTGCCGGGTTCTGAGATCGTCAATGCCCTTGCGGAGGAGTTTGGCTGGGACATTCTGGACGAGGAGGGTGGCATTCGTCGCAACGTCCTCGCAGCTCGAGCTTTCGTCTCGCCTGATACTGTGGCGCGGCTCAATGGCATTGTTCATCCGGTTCTTATTGAACAGCTTTCGATGAGGATTCTCGATCCGGTTTGTTGCACGGTTTCGTCTCCTCGTTATCCCTTTGCGGTCGTGGAGGTTTCTGCTCCGACTGGTTTTGAGGATGCGTTTGGCCTGGCTGACGAAATTCTGGTTATCAGTGCTCCTTTAACAGTTCGCCGCGAGCGTGCCATTTATCGTGGTATGGAGCCATCTGATTTTGACGCGCGCTCTGCATGTCAGCCCGATGAGACTTCGCTATGCAATCTCGCCACGACGGTAATCGACAATGCTGCAGGCGATAACTCGCTCTTTGAACAGCTGGACGCGTGGCTTTCTCGTCATGGCTTTTGCAACGTAACGGATAAGGAGGAGGCCGATGTCTAAGACACGTTTCTTTACGTGGTATCGCATGGCACCACTTGCCGTCGTGTTCGTCTTCGGTCTTATCTCGCTTGTCTACTCGTATGCTCCTGCTGCTTTCTTTAAGCCGCTGTATCCGATTGACTATGAGGCGTACGTAAAGCAATCGAGCATTTCGCATAACCTCGATCCATATCTGGTGTGTGCTGTCATTAAGTCGGAATCGAATTGGGATCCCGAGGCCGAGTCGAATCAGGGTGCTCAGGGATTGATGCAACTGATGCCCGAGACAGCCCAGGATATGATCGCCAAGGGCCTTGTCGATGGTGGCGAGTATTCGGCAGACAACCTTAACGATCCGGCTACGAATATCGAGTTTGGCTGTGCGTACCTCTCGTACCTTTTAACCTATTTTAACGGGTCGACGGATAGTGCCATTGCTGCCTATAACGCCGGCATGGGCAATGTCGACGGATGGGCGCAACAAAGCACGTCGTTGCATAATGCGATCACCTTCCCCGAGACGCAGGCGTATCTGATTCGCGTCAATAACGCCTGGGTTCGCTACAAGACCCTCTATCCCGATCAGTTCGTATAGGACTATACCTGCCGCCTGCGTATACTGCAGATATATGAGTTAGGAGTATCCATGGCGGAATTTGAAGTAGAGCGTGTTGGCGGAGAGCTTAAACGTTTTGGCGTTGAGGGCTCCGAGGTGCCATTTAAGGTCGTATCTCCTTATGAGCCTGCAGGCTCCCAGCCTAAGGCCATTGAGTCTCTTGTACAGGGCGTGAGGGACGGAGATCGCTATCAGGTTCTGTTAGGCGTGACCGGCTCGGGCAAGACCTTCACGATGGCCAAGACTATTGAGGCCTTGGGGAAGCCGACGCTCGTTATGGCTCCCAATAAAACGCTTGCCGCTCAGCTTGCGAGCGAGCTCAAGGAATTCTTTCCCAACAACGCCGTGGTCTACTTTGTGTCGTACTACGACTA
Source organism: Collinsella sp. (assembly GCA_022713905.1). GTDB lineage: Bacteria > Actinomycetota > Coriobacteriia > Coriobacteriales > Coriobacteriaceae > Collinsella. The sequence goes on along the minus strand of JAIHTM010000065.1, from coordinate 9,604 downwards.
CTATCAGCCCGAGGCGTATGTGCCGCAAAGCGATACGTATATCGAGAAGGACTCCTCGATCAACGAAGAGGTCGAGATGTTGCGCCACCAGGCGACCGCATCGTTGCTTTCTCGACGTGACGTAATCGTCGTCGCGTCGGTCTCGTGTATCTATGGCATTGGATCTCCCGAGGACTACGCTGGTTTGGCACCGAACGTCGACAAGAAGGTACCGCTCGAGCGCGACGACTTTATCCATGCGCTTATCGATATCCAGTACGATCGCAACGACTATGATTTGGCGCGCGGCACCTTCCGCGTGCGCGGCGATGTCGTCGACGTGTATCCGCCCTATGCCGAGCACCCGTTGCGCTTTGAGTTTTTTGGCGACGAGGTCGAGCTAATTGCCGAGATCGACGAAGTCACCGGCGAGATGCTGCGTGAGTATGAGGCTATTCCCGTGTGGCCGGCCTCGCATTACGTAACTGAGAAGCCCAAGGTCAAGGCGGCTCTGAAATCGATCAGCGAAGAGTGCGAGAAGCGCGTGGCGGAGCTCAAGGCGACTGACAAGTTGCTCGAGGCGCAGCGTCTGCAGCAGCGCACCGATTATGATCTTGAGATGCTCGAAACGATGGGCTTTTGCAACGGCATCGAGAACTACTCGCGTCATCTGGACGGTCGCAAGCCGGGTGAGCCGCCGTTTACCCTGATCGATTACTTTCCTAAGGACATGCTCTGCATCATCGATGAGAGCCATGTGACGGTGCCGCAGATTCGCGGTATGCACGAAGGTGACCGCTCGCGTAAGGTAACGCTGGTGGAACACGGTTTTCGCCTGCCCTCGGCACTCGATAATCGCCCGCTTCGTTTCGATGAGTTTGAGGCAAGGATACCCCAGTTTATCTATGTTTCGGCCACACCGGGCGACTACGAGCTGCGGGTGAGCCAAAACGACGTGGAGCAGATCATTCGTCCGACCGGTCTGCTCGACCCCAAGATCGATGTGCGTCCGGTTCGTGGGCAGATTGACGATCTTGAGGACGAGATTCGCGAGCGCGTTGCCCGCAAGGAGCGCGTGCTGGTGACCACGCTCACCAAGCGCATGGCCGAGGACCTGACCGACCATCTGCTTGATGCCGGCATTAAGGTCAATTACATGCACTCCGATACAGCGACGATGGACCGTGTCGAGATCCTGCGAACGCTGCGCGAGGGCAAGATCGATGTTCTCGTTGGCATTAACCTGCTTCGCGAGGGCCTAGACCTTCCCGAGGTCTCACTGGTGGCAATTCTCGATGCCGATAAGGAAGGCTTCTTGCGCAACCGCCGTTCGCTGATTCAGACGATTGGCCGCGCGGCCCGTAACGCCGATGGCGAAGTCATCATGTATGCGGACGTTGTGACCGATTCGATGAAAGAGGCCATCGAGGAGACGCAGCGCCGTCGCGAGATTCAGATGGCATATAACGAAGAGCATGGCATTGTGCCCAAGACGGTGCGCAAGGCCATCAACGACATCTCAAGTTTTATTGCCGAGGCCGAAAAAACCGTGGGTTCCAAGGGGCGCTCGAAGGGCGACTCTCTTGGCCATGGCGCATTCTATACGCCCGATGAGTCGGGCGAGGGTGGCGTGCCGGAAACGGTGGCGCCCGAGCAGACACTTGCGGAGCAGTTGGAAGAACTGCCGCATGACGAGCTTGTGCGGATCGTCGAAACCATGGAAGAGGATATGCGTAACGCTTCTGCCGCCATGGACTTTGAGGAGGCGGCGCGCCTGCGCGATGCCGTCGTTCAGATTCGGGCGATGCTCGAGGGTGCGTCTGAGGACGAGACGATTGAGCGCTTACGTTCGCAGGCCCGCAAGGGTTCCACGTTCGCATCGGGCAGAAAACGCCAGGGTGCACGGTTTAAGAAATAGCGAACAGGCCCCGAGTTCCCTGTGGAGCTTGGGGCCTGTGTCTTTTGCACGCAGAAATTCGTGCGTTAGAGGTCCGCGATCAGGGCTTCGGCACAACGGATGCCGTCGGTGGCCGCGCTCATGATGCCGCCGGCATATCCAGCTCCCTCACCACAAGGGTAGAGGCCCGGGGTCGACACGGCATGGCACGTTCGGTCTCGGGTGACAGTGACCGGTGAGCTCGAACGAGTCTCCACGCCGGTAAGAACGGCGTCGGGGCGGTCGTAGCCGCGTAGCTTTTTTCCGAGTAGGGGAAGTCCCAGGCGGAGCGACTCGACGATATGCTGCGGCAGGGCTTCGTCAATTGCCGTCCAGGTCACACCGAGCGGATAGGTGGGCTTTACCTTTCCGGGCGCCTTGCTGGCACGTCCTGCGAGGAAATCTCCGACGAGCTGTGCCGGTGCGTTCCAGTTGGAACCGCCCAGGCGATAGGCGGCCGCCTCGCAGGCACGCTGGAGCTCGATGCCGGCGAGCGGGTCATCGTTGGGAAGGTCCTCGGGTGTGACGTTAACGAGCAGGGCGGCATTTGCGTTGCGTCCGTCGCGGGCATTGAGACTGGCGCCGTTGACGCACAGGTGGCCCTGCTCGGAAGAGGCGGCGACAACCTGCCCGCCGGGGCACATGCAAAACGAGAACACGCTGCGGCCGTTGGGAAGATGGGCGACGAGCTTGTAAGGGGCTGCTCCGAGAGCAGGATGTCCCGCCGAGGCTCCGTATTGGACTCGGTCGATGTCGCGCTGCGGATGCTCGATGCGAACGCCCATGGCAAAGGTCTTTTGTGCGAGGGCCACGTTGTGGCCCTTAAGGAGCTCAAAAATATCGCGAGCAGAATGCCCGCAGGCGAGGATGAGGTGCTTTGTCTCGATTGGCTCGCAAGCGGCGTCTTGGGACGATTGGACATCAATACCGGTGATGGCGCCAGACGCGTCGATGCGAATGTCGACGAGCTTCGTTCGATAACGGACGACACCTCCGAGCTGCTCGATGCGCTGGGATATAGCAGTGACAACCGTGGGAAGGATGTCGGAGCCAATGTGCGGCTTGGCATCCCACAGAATATCGCGGGGCGCGCCCGCCTCGACGAAGGTTTCGAGGATAAGGCGATGGGCGGGATTTTGGTTCCCGTATTGAGTTTGCCGTCCGAGAAGGTTCCCGCGCCGCCCAGGCCAAACTGGATATTGCTCTCGGGGTCGAGGATGCGCTCCTTTAGAAAGAGGTCGATCGCCTGCGAGCGGCGAAATGCCGGGTCGCCGCGCTCGATGAGCAAGGGCTTAAGACCTGCTTCGGCGAGCGTAAGCGCAGCGAAAAGGCCGGCGCATCCGGCGCCGACAACGACAGGGCGTTCTTGAGGTGCGTCGGAGGCGGGGGAGGGGAATGAAGGCTCGTCGTCTTCTATCGCGCGTACGCGCGAGCGGTCACGCTCGGCAACGCTGTCGACCGCTTCTCGCTCGAGGTGGGGATTAGTCAGCTCAACACGAAAGCTCAGGATAAAATGGACGTCTCGTTTTTTGCGAGCGTCGATTGACTTGCGGTGGAGCTCGATGGACTTGATTTCGGAGTCCTTGCAACGTAGGACGCGCTTGGCGACTCGCTTGCCAACAATGAGACAGGCATTTTCATCGCCGGCTTCATCGAGCGACGCGTTGACTTGGGTGATTTCGATCATCGAGGTCTCCTTAGAGGCAAGAAAGAGGCCGTCCGGTATTCCAGACGGCCCGAATGCGTTTTTGATTATAGACTGCGCGGCTACAGGCTGCTTGCAGCGCGAATGCCCGAGATCCAGGCCCACGCAAGGTTAAAGCCTCCGCAATCGGCGTCGATGTCGAGCGCTTCACCGCAAACGTAAAGCGGGGCGTCGTCAACGCTGCACGCGCGTAGGCTGGGTGTTGAGATGCTCTCGACAGATATGCCACCACGCGTAACCTGCGCTGAGCGCTCCTCGGCTGTTCCCTCGACGAGCAACTTAAAGTGTTTGAGGATCGAGACCAGGTGAATGACATCGTTGGAGCCTGGATGGCACTGCTCGAACGTTGTGCAGACGACGCGGGAGAGTTGCGGGGCGAGCATGCCGTCGAGCCAACGGGGATCGCGGGGCGAAAAGCCGCCGAGCAGCTCAACGCGCCGGTTGAGCATATCGAGCAACTCGTCTTTGGAGAGGTCGGGGAAAACGTCGAGCAGGATCGTATCGCCGTGCTGGATACGACGAGAGAGGTTGAAGACAGCGACGCCCGAGATACCGAAGGTTCGAAACAGCACTTCACCGTCTTCGTGCCAGAGCTCATTATGATTGCGGACGAGCGTCAAGCGGGCACGGACGCGCAGGCCATCCAACGTTTTGAGTGCCGCCCGATCGCCAACGACCGTTGCCGATACGGGGCAGAGGATGGGGCGCAGCGAAGTGAGGGGGAGGCGAAACGTATCGGCGATACCGGTGGGTTTGCCGCCCGTAGCGATAATTACGGCATGTGCCTGCAGGGTCTCGTTCTTGCGAGGGACATCGGCGAGCGCTTTCCGAAGCGAGCGGAGCTCCGATTTTCGGTCATCGTGCTTTTTTGCCTTGAGCGCCCGCGCTGGACGGTCTATTTGGAGTGCCCAGCCTTCGGAAGCTTTGTGCGCCGAGGCAACGTTGGCTCCGCAGATTAAGGTGATACCTAGGCGGTCGCAAACGTTGAGAAGCGCGTCGCGCACCGATTCGGCGCGAAGGGAGCGCGGGTACAGCCGGCCTTCCTCGGAGGTTGTCATGATGCCCAGCGAGGAGAAGAAACCCATAAGCTCTTGTTCGGGCTGGGGGCCCATGACGGATTCGACGAATGCGGGGTGGTTATACCGCTGAGGATCAATCGATTCGTTGGAGAGGTTGCAGCGGCCGTTACCGGTCGCAAGGAGCTTGAGGCCGCAGGCGACATCGCGCTCAACGATGCAGACGCTTTTGCCAGCGCGTGCGGCCGTAATGGCGGCGGCGAGGCCTGAAGCCCCGCCGCCGATTACCAAGACGTCATAGAGGGCGCTCGCGTTCACTTAGGCCTCGTCGGTCTCGTGCGGGGTAATAGCCTCGACGGCAGAGACTGCCTTGGGCAACATGCCATCGGGCAGCGCGGTCTCGACCTCGCCCTTATCGCAGGCCTCGGCGAGTGCCGGATTAATGGGAAGCTGGCCCAAGATGTCGAGGTTATAGCGCTCTGCGACCTCGGGGAGCTTGCTCTTGCCAAAGACCTCGATCTTCTTGCCGCAGTCGGGGCACTCAATATAGCTCATGTTCTCGACAATGCCCAGAATGGGGACGTTCATCTTCTCGGCCATATTGACCGCCTTGGCGACGATCATTGAGACCAGATCCTGCGGGCTCGTGACGATGACGATGCCATCGACGGGCAGCGACTGGAAGACGGTGAGGGCGACGTCGCCCGTTCCCGGAGGCATGTCGACCAGCAGGTAGTCGATGGGACCCCAGGAGGTCTCGCTCCAGAACTGCCTGATGGCACCCGCGATAACCGGACCGCGCCAGAGGACAGGGTCGGTTTCGTTTTGGAGCAGCAGGTTGGAGCTCATAACCTTGACGCCGTGCTCGGAGATTTCGGGCAGCATAAGGTTGCCGAGGGCGTGGACATGTCGTCCGCTCATGCCGAACATCTTGGGGATAGAGGGGCCGGTAATGTCGGCATCGAGGACGCCGACCTTGTGACCGTGACGGGCGAGCTCGGTGGCGATGGCGCCGGTGACGAATGACTTGCCGACGCCGCCCTTGCCGGAAAGCACGGCGATGACGCGCTTGACTTCGGACAACGTGTTTTCTTCAAATTCCTGTGGCGCGGTTTGTCCGCCGGCGGCCTGTGCATGCTCGCAACCCATGTATGACTCCTTTGTATATGTTGGGGACGAAGCCCCGCGGTGTGACACGAGCGTCATTGTACCCTCGTTTGCGAGCGGGAGTCATTCGTGATGTGTCTGTCCGGGAGCGTGCGTTGCAATGTTATGTCACTCCAGCGCACGGGCGAGCTTACTGAACCTTGCTGGCGAACTCAAGGTATTGAATGCGCTGCAGCTTGTCGATCGTCGAGGCGTAGGGGCTGTCTTCCGATTCCAAGTCGTAGCGCAGCCCGTCGGCACCGAGATAGCCGGCGACATTGATGGTGGGCACATCTGACCTTGTCGCAAGCAGGGCCTTTTGGTAATTGGTGAGCGGGGCGCCGATCTTATTAAGGGTAATGGCTGCAATCTCGTTTGCCCCGACGGTGTCGTAGACGTTGAGCTCGGTATTGCCGGCGATCTCATAGTTAGCCCAGACGAGATATGTCGACTGATAGATACGGAAAGCGTGGCTTGCCGTATCTTCCTGAGGGTACAGCTCGTCGTTGAGAGTCGTTGCGGCGCTCGGCTGATGGTCGCCAAAAAAGACAAGAACAACCGGTCTGCCGATATTGCGGAGCTCGTTGATAAAGTACTCGAGGTCCCGGTCGGATGCGTTGATGCAGGTGAGATAGGTGTTGAGCGCGCTGTTGGCACCCTCACTGGCTCCCTCGACCCAATAGTTTGTCAGCTCTTCGGCGGGAACGGTGCCATAGTCGTAGCCGCCGTGATTTTGCATCGTGACGTCAAAGATGAACTGCGGGGCTTCGTCGGTTCTAAGCAGGTCGAGTATCTTGTCGTAGGTGGCGTAGTCGCATACGCCGGCATGGTAATAGGGCGCACCTTCGAAATCGCCGATTGAAAGAAAGTCTCCAAAGCCCAGCTGCTGATAGATTTTATCGCGATGGTAGTTGACGGGGTTTTGCGGGTGCATAGCGGTAGCGGTATACCCAAGCTCTTTAAGGTCCTTTGCCAGGCTGTTGACGCCATTCATCTGATACAGCTGATAGGGGATTTTGCCTAATCCGACAAAGGCCGTTGTCGCTCCGGTCAAAAATTCGAATTCGGAGTTCGCCGTTCCGCCACCGGCGACCGAAGCGAGCATGGTGCCGCGAACAAGTGTGTCGGGAAGCGAGTTGTAGAATGCGGGGCCGGTGTACCCGGCCGTCTGGAGCTGCTCAAAGCACGAAAGGTCGCTAAAACTCTCGTTCATGACGGCAACAATCGTCGGCTTGATTTCATTGAACTGGGCAACGGCCGCCGCGCGCTGTTCGCTCGAGCCATATGTGCTGTCGTAGACGGCGGCGAGCTCCTGCTCGATGCTCTGCGCCTCATCGGGCGTATAGTCTTTGGGCTTCTCAATGGGCAACTCGTTGACCATTTCGGTGAACGAAGTGATAAAACCCTGAGACGCATACGTGGTGATGGGCTGCCAACGGTCAAATCCAAAATCCAGCGCCTGCTCCAAGTCGATGTTGGAAAAGCCTGAGAGCCCCACAACGGTCACTAGCAGAAAAGCACAGAGGTTAGCGGCGATAGCGGGGAAGACATGGGTGGGCGTACGGAGCTTTCGCGGTCGGATGAGCGAAAGAAGCCCCAGGGAAATCTCCAGCAGGGCGAGAGAGGTTACGATTCCGGCGGTAAAGGTAAACTCGTATCCCTCGCTCACTTCCATTGCGGTGCCAAGGGCCAAGATATCGCTTGGCAGGATGGCTTCGCCTTTAAACGTTATGACGAAGTGCTCGGCAATGCCAAGGATGCAACAGACGACGGGCACGAGGGCCATGACGCCTCCATGACGCTGTCCCAGCAAATAAAGGGAGAGCAGAACCGTCGCGAGCAGCCCGACGGAAAACCCGAATGAGTTGGCGGGAATGCGATAGAACGTTTCGTTGCAGGCAATTTCGAGTGAAACGAACGAGAGCGCTGAAACAGCGGCGATGACAAGGATGTCACGGCAAATACAGGCAACCGTTCCCGTCGTAAGGTCGGTTTGGTCGATAAGTCCCGAAACCAAGGGCTCGACAAGAAGCATGACGGCGGCAGCACCGAGCGCCGAATAAGAAAGGACCCATAGGGAGCTGCCCTCATTTACGAGCAATTGATTCGTAACCCATGCAGCTACCACGCCGAGCGGGATGAGGAGCGTCGCGCACCAAAAGACGCGGGCAATGGGTGGCTTTTCGTTGCGTTTGATTGAAAAATACACGCGCACGACGACGGCGGCCACGATAAGGACGGCGATGAATATGGGCAGATTGGCCATGTCGCTCGAAGTGATTTCAAGGGGGATATCTTCGGTCATGGACGTTCCTCTGGTACAGCAAATTAAGTTCAGTATTAGATTACTGTAACCTTTCCACGGCATTTCGAGAAACAAAGCGCCCGATACGCAAAGCTAAAGGTCTGCGAATCTTGTATTACGAACATCTGTGCGCGTCGAGTGCGCTAAACTCATCGGCAGTATGATTCGATGCAATAGGAGGCAAGGAGCTTCCATGTCTGATTCTTCTATCGTTATTCGCGGCGCTCGTGAGCACAACCTCCGTGATATCGATGTTTCCATTCCGCGTGACCAACTCGTGGTCATTACCGGTCTTTCTGGCTCGGGCAAGAGTTCGCTGGCATTCGACACTATCTATGCCGAGGGCCAGCGTCGATACGTCGAGAGCCTTTCGAGTTATGCGCGCCAGTTCTTGGGCCAGATGGACAAACCCGACTTGGATTCAATCGACGGCCTTTCGCCGGCGGTGTCGATTGACCAAAAGACGACGTCTAAAAACCCGCGCTCGACGGTTGGCACCGTAACCGAGATTTATGACTATCTGCGCCTGCTGTTCGCCCGTGTGGGCACCCCGCACTGTCCCGAATGCGGCCGTGTCATTGAGCGTCAGACGACTGATCAGGTTGCCGACAAGGTCTTGGCGGCGGGGGAGGGCCGCCGCGCGTTTGTGCTGGCACCGGTGGTACGCGGGCGAAAAGGCGAGTACACCAAACTGTTTGAGGACCTTCGCGCCGAGGGCTTTAGCCGCGTGCGTGTCGACGGTGAAGTGCGCTCGCTCGACGATCCGATCGATCTGGACAAGAAGTTCAAGCACGATATCGAGGTCGTGGTCGATCGCATCGTGATTCGCGAGAACTCGCTGGGCCGTATCGCCGAGTCCGTTGAACAGGCGACTGCGCTGGCGCACGGCAATGTGAACGTATACTTGCTGCCCGACCGCGACGCTCCCGAGGGGACCGAAGGCGAGTTGCTGGAGTATTCGCTGGCGTTAGCGTGCCCGGAGCATGGACACTCCATCGATGACCTGCAGCCGCGCGATTTCTCGTTCAACGCGCCCTATGGCGCGTGCCCCGAGTGCGATGGCCTGGGTTTTAAGAAGACGGTCGATGCCGAGGCCCTAATCGAAGACCCCTCGAAGTCGATCGCCGACGGGGTCTTTGGCAGCCTGTTTGGCAACTCTAACTACTATCCGCAGATTTTCGCTGCGGTTTGTAAGCACTTCAAGGTGAGCGTCGATACGCCGTGGGAGGATCTGCCTCCGCGGGTGCGTCGCGCGTTTTTAGACGGCATGGGCGACCAGAAGATTTCGGTCGACTATCAAAAGCTCGATGGGCGCCGCAGCCAGTGGGACACCAAGTTCTCGGGCGTGCGCAATATCCTGTACGAGCGCTATACCGAGACGACGAATGAGAACACCAAGGCGCGCTTGGAGAAGTACATCCGCGAGGAGCCGTGCTCGAGTTGCCATGGTGCTCGTCTGCGCCCCGAGATGCTCGCCGTTACCATAGGCGGTAAGTCCATTTACGAGGTCTGCTGCC
>JAIHTM010000403.1 GCA_022713905.1 Collinsella sp. | reverse complement strand
GATATGAATACACAGGCATGGACGCAATGCTGGCGGGCAGCTTCCGGGCGGCCATCTATTGCAGGCTTTCCAAAGACGATGACCTTGACGGGGAGAGCGCCAGTATTGCCAACCAGCGGGATATGCTGGAAAACTACTGCGAAAAGCAGGGATGGGAGGTTGTGGCAGTCTATCAGGACGATGGCTACACGGGCCTGAACATGGAGCGGCCCGACCTGAAACGGATGTTGAAGGCCATCGAGCGCAAGCAAGTCAACCTTGTCATTACCAAAGACCTCTCCCGGCTGGGCCGAAACTACTTGCAGACCGGCACGCTGATCGAGGACTTCTTCCCCCGCCACGGCGTCCGCTATATCGCCATGAACGACGGGATCGACACCCTGCGGGAGAACAACGACATCGCGCCCTTCAAGAATATCCTAAATGAGATGTACAGCAAGGATATTTCCAAGAAGGTACATTCCTCTTACCTGCTGAAAGCGCAGAAGGGGGAGTTTACCGGGTGCCTTGCCCCCTTCGGGTATCGGAAAGACCCGGAGGACAGGAACCATCTGCTGGTGGACGGGGAAACGGCCCCCATCGTCCGGCAAATCTTCCTGTGGGCGCTGGAGGGCCACGGCCCCAACTACATCCGGCGCAGGCTGGAAGAACAGCGGATACCCTGCCCCACATGGTGGAACCGGCAGCGGGGCCTGCGGAACACCCGCACCAAATGGGAGAAGAAAGACCCGGAGAACGGAAAGTTTATTTGGGACTTCTCGGTGATTAAAGACCTGCTGATGAATCCCGTCTATGCGGGGGCCATCGCGTCCCAAAAGAAGGACTACCGCTTCAAGCTGGGCGCCATCCGGGAGAAGAAGCCGCAGGACTGGATCGTGGTGGAGCAGCGGCATGAGCCGATCATTGACCGCAGGAGCTTTGACATTGTGCAGGGCAAGCTGCGCTCCCGCCAGCGCCCCCGGCAGAACGGGGAAACGAGCCTGTTCGCTGGGCTTATCAAGTGCGGCGAGTGCGGCAAGTCGCTGACCATCCGTACCACCCACGCCAAGCACCCACAGCAGATTTACGCCTGCAAGACCTACGGGGCCTTCGGCAAGAACCACTGTACCCAGCACCGGGTGGAATACAGCACCCTGTACCGGCTTGTGCTGAACAAAATCCGGGAGTGCGCCAGAGCCGCCCTGATGGACGGGGAGGCCGTGGCCGGGAAGCTGACCGACACCTGCGAGGCCGAGCAGAAGGGCCAGCGGGAGGCGCTGGAACGCGCCCTTGCCAAAGACACGGAGCGCATGGACGTTCTGGAAAAGATGATGTTGCGGTTATATGAGGACATGATGGCCGGTCGGATCAGCGAGGCCAACTTCAACCTCATGCTGGGCAAGACGCAGGCGGAGC
>JAIHTM010000402.1 GCA_022713905.1 Collinsella sp. | reverse complement strand
GCTCGGCTACCAGACGAGCGACGACGAGGGCTATGTGGGCATTGCCGATATCCCTGGCCGCGGCGACAAGCAACTCGCGACCATCTGCCATGTGGACGTGGTGCCCGCCGGTCCCGGTTGGAATACCGATCCGTTTGCGATGGAGCGTCGCGAGGGCTGGCTGCTCGGTCGCGGCGTGATTGACGACAAGGGTCCGGCGGTGCTGTCGCTCTACGCCGGCGCTTACCTTCTCAAGCACGGCATTGTTCCGCGCTACACCTTCCGCGCGCTGCTGGGCTGCGATGAGGAAGTGGGCATGTCCGACGTTCACCATTATCTGGAGAATCACGCAGACCCCGACTTTTTGTTTACGCCCGATGCCGAGTTCCCGGTCTGCAATGCCGAGAAGGGCCAGTTTGGGGCGACGTTCGTGAGCCCCAAGATCGACGGCGGGCGCATCGTGTCGTGGAGCGGCTCCGAGGCGAGCAATGCCATTCCGTCGCAGTCCATCTGCGAGCTCGCGATTGCCGCCGATGAGCTGCCGGCGCCGGTCGAGAACGCCGATCGTCTGGAGATCACGGCGCTTGATAATGGCCATGCGCAGATTTTCGCCCACGGTATCGGTGGCCATGCTTCGATGCCCGAGGGAACGATCAATGCCGTCGGCCTGATCGTGTCGTATCTGCGCGAGGCCGAGGACGCGTTTGGTGCACGCGACGAGCGCCTGCTGACGCCTGCCGAGCATGAGTTCGTCAAGTTCCTGGCCTTTGTGCATGCGGACGCCTATGGCCGCGGCCTGGGTATCGACGCGACGAGCCCGGCGTTTGGCCCGCTTACCTGCAACGCTGGCGTCATCCGCGTGGCGGATGGCCATATTGAGCAGGTCATCGACGTGCGCTTCCCCGACAGCACGAGTGCCGATACTATCCGCGAGCAGCTCGACCCGCTCGTGGGCCGTTTTGGCGTGACGTGCCAGCTGGGTCGCGCGAAGGTGCCGTTCTCGGTGTCTGCCGACGATCCGGCCGTGAAGGCGCTTATTGATACCTATAACGAGTTTACGGGCAAGCATGCTGAGCCCTTTGCCATGGGCGGCGGTACGTACGCGCGCAACTTTGCCCGCGCCGTGTCGTTTGGCCCCGAGGAGACCGGTCTGGAGCTGCCCGCATGGGGCGGCCAGATGCACGGTCCCAACGAGTGCGCCAACGAGGAACAGCTCAAGCAGGCGCTCAAGATCTACATTGTTGCGATCCTCCGTTTGAATGAATTAGAGCTTTAAGGTTTCGCGGTTTCCCAATCTAAGTTGCGGTGGAATAGTTCCTAGAATGGGCCATTTGATGGCCAAGCAGGAACTATTTCACCGCAACTTTGTTTTTATTGGTGTAAAAGGCGGGTCATGCTTGGTGGCGGGTTTGTTATTCGTT
>JAIHTM010000064.1 GCA_022713905.1 Collinsella sp. | reverse complement strand
CCATCCAAAAGCACGCCGGCCGTCGCCGTTAGAACTCGGCAAATACGGGAGCACCGACCTCGATCTCCTCGCGCCCCGCCATAAGCTCGCGCATCCTGGCGCAAAAAGACTCCTGCTCCCCCGCCTTAAACACCAAGTGAAGTGTCACGGCATCCGCGTAATCCGTATCCGAAACCTTGGCACCCGAATCCTGCGCCAAGCGAAGCACCTGCTCATACTGCGGATAGGCCACATGCACGTCAACAGGCACGACGCTCGTCATCTCGACGATCTGCCCGGCCTCCCGAGCCGCGGCCACCGCCGCTTGCGTCGCCGCGGTATAGGCGCGTACCAAGCCACCAGGCCCCAACAGCGTGCCACCAAAATAGCGCGTCACTACGCAGCAAACATTTTTGAGCCCCGCGCCGCGCAACACCTCGAGCGTCGGCATACCGCTCGTGCGGCTCGGCTCACCGTCATCGCTTTGACGCTCGCGTCCATCGACCAAAATCCACGCGGGAACATTGTGTCGAGCGTCGTAATGACGTTTGCGAACGGTCTCGATAAAGGCATTCGCCTCATCCTCGGACTCAATATGGACCAGCTGGGCAATAAACCGGCTCTTGCGGTCCACAAATTCGCCCGAAACCTCAATATTCGATTGCAGAGTAAAATAGCTGTCCAACAAAGCCCCTCAACAAAATAAAGCGCAGCAACAAACAGCCTCAATAATACGGCAAAGACAGCACCGTTGACCTCGCCAACAAGAACGGAAACGCCAATGATACCGTCACCAACAGCGAGAACCCGTCAGCGCGAGCAAGGTGCCTTGAAAGACAAGGGCATTGACCTTATGGTCATGCCCGAAGGCTTGAAAGGCAGATTGCCGCGCTGACGGGTTCGCAGCGTCAACAAAGTGCTGAGTGGGCCGATAAGCCGGGTTCTGTCGTGAACGGTCATTTATCTTGTCTGCACGTTACCGTGCAGTTCCACGCACGCTACCCGAACGCGGACCGGGCCGGCCCATAGCGTTCCTATTCGCGCTTGCTCCGGATGGGGCTTGCCAAGCCGCCGTGTTACCACGACGCTGGTGGTCTCTTACACCACCGTTTCAGCTTTTCCCTTTACGTCTTGCGGCGCAGGTGGGAGTCTTCTTTTCTGCGGCGCTTTCCGTCGGATCACTCCGCCCGGCCGTTAGCCGGCATCCCGCCCTCTGGAGCCCGGACTTTCCTCACGCGTGCTGCAAGCAGCACATCGCGCGACCGTCTGGCCCACTCAGCAGTGCAAGAGTGTAACACACCGTTGCCGCAGGCAATGGCACAACGCAAACGCTCGACACGATAAACCAAGAACCGCCATGCGCTACAATGGTCCTGTCGATGGGCAACGTCGTCAGTCGAGACGCGACCGCGCTCCACACCCCTCCGTCTACTCGGTGTGTTCCCGCCTCCTCCCCGAGGCGGGATGTCGGCATTTTTCATGCACTGACAACCCAATAGCCTGTGGACAGCCCGGGCAGCATCGCGCACCTCAGCAGCAAATGCAAAAAAGGGACCCGTCCATTGCGGACGGATCCCTTAAAACAAGTGATCGTCAAACCGATTTACTCGGCGTCGGTCTCCTCGTCCTTCTTCTCGGAAGGCAGCGGGGTAACCTCGATCTCGACGCCCAGAGTCTCAGCAGCGGACTTCATGGACAGGGAGATACGACGACGGTCGAGGTCGATCTCCATGACCTTGACCTGAACCTTGTCGCCCACGTGGGTGACCTGAGAAGGCTGATCGACGTGCTTGTTGGCCATCTCGGAGATGTGCACCAGGCCCTCGATGCCCTCGCCCAGATCGACGAAAGCGCCGAACGGGACAAGCTTGGTCACAGTGCCCTCGACGATAGCGCCGACGGGGTACTTCTTGACCAGTGCGCGCCACGGATCCTCGGTGGTCTGCTTGAGACCCAGGGAGATGCGCTCGCGGTTGAGATCGACGTCGAGAACCTCGACCTCGACCTCCTGGCCGACCTTGACAACCTCGGAAGGATGGTTGACGTGGTTCCAGGAGAGCTCGGAAATGTGGATGAGGCCGTCGATACCACCGAGGTCGACGAAGGCGCCGAAGTCGACGATGGAGGAAACGGTGCCCTGGAGACGCATGCCAGACTTGAGCTTGGACAGGATCTCGGAGCGCTCGGCCTTACGGGACTCCTCGAGCACGACGCGACGGGAGAGGACGACGTTGTTGCGGTTGCGGTCCATCTCGATGACGCGGGCCTCGATGCGGGTGCCCATGTAGGAGGTGAGGTCCTTGACGCGACGGAGGTCGACGAGGGAGGCGGGCAGGAAGCCACGCAGGCCGATGTCGAGGATCAGGCCGCCCTTGACAACCTCGATAACCTCGCCCTCGACGTTCTCGCCGGAGTTGAACTTCTCCTCGATGCGGTTCCAAGCACGCTCGTACTCGGCACGCTTCTTGGACAGGACCAGACGACCGTCCTTGTCCTCCTTCTGGAGTACCAGAGCCTCGATGGGATCACCGAGTGCAACGATGTCTGCAGGGTTAGCGTCCTTGCGGATGGACAGCTCGCGGACCGGGATAACGCCCTCGGACTTGAATCCGATGTCAACGAGCACCTCGTCATGCTCGATCTTAACGACAGTGCCGTTAACGAGATCGCCCTCATCAAAGTCGGTAATCGTACCGTCGATGAGGTTGTTCATCTCCTCCTCGTTGACATCGTCAAGAGAGAAAATGGACGAGTTCTGAATCTCACTCAAAGGTGGACCCCTTTCGAACTACGGGGCCCCGATTGCTAGGACCTACAGAAGGGTGCGACAAGCACACAACGTTTAGGAACACTCGGGAGCCGACAGATACTAATGTGACGCTTATGCAATCACGTTCGTATAGGTTACGGGGAAATGAGTTCGATTTCAAGCGTGAACTGCGATTTTTTACTCGTGTGGAGACTTTTTCGTAATCTTATGAACACACGTCTCCACAACTTGACGATAACCAGCCAGGCATTTGGCTTTGGGGTAAAGTATCCGGAGTCAACGACTCCAGATCAAATTTACGAGAAAGGTGCCCGCGTGCTCAAAGCAGTCGTTTTCGATATGGACGAAACGCTTCTTAGCATCAACCTTAACGCGTTCATCCTTCGCTATTTTAAGGATGTCTCTTCGATGCTCGCGGATATCGGGCGCCGCAGCCGCGGTGGCACGATGGCACGTCTCGGCACCATCTTGGTCGACCTCAACGCCAATCGCCGCAGCGGCACGGACAATCGCACCAATCTTGAGTTTTACCGCACCGAGGTCGAGCGCAGGTGCGGTATCTGCCTCTCCGATCCCATCATCCACGAGGCGTTTACCTACTACGACCGCGAAGTTCTTCCGTACAAGAACGACGATGTCATTAACGCCCACGCCATGCCGGGCGCACACGCCGCGCTCCAGGCCGTACAGGACGCAGGGCTGCGTTGCGCGCTCTTTACCAACCCCAGCTTTCCCCAGGGGGCCATCGAGTGCCGCATGGGTTGGGGCGACCTGGCCGACGCCCCCTTTGAGCTCGTCACGCACATGGGAAACACCACCCGCTGCAAGCCCGATGCCACCTACTATCTAGAGCAGCTTCAGGTGATGGGGCTCGAGCCGCACGAGGTCCTTATGGTGGGCAACGATCCCAAACGCGACTTCCCGTCCCCTGATTGCGGCATCCAAACCGCCTTTGTGGGCCAGGGCAAGCCCAGCCGAGCCACCTGGTGCGGAACCATGGAAGACTTCGCCCGCGACTTTAACGCCGTAGTAGAAGCCTTCTACGAACACCAAGTAGCCGACGAACTGTCTTAACAGACCTGGGTTTTGCCGATCATGATGTTGAGGATCTCGACGTCGGTGTCCTTCATGCCCACGCGGCCTACGTAGCCCATACTGGCGATCGTCTGCTCAACGGTATCTTGGATCAGGCCCTCGCCGGCGCGGAAGCCGCGGCCTTGCATGGCCATATCGTGGCCCAGAATCGCCGCATCGACGGCAGCCGAGATCTTGGCGGCACAGCTCGCCTTGGCGCCGTCGCACACGATGCCGCCCACGTTGCCAAGCGTATTCGAGACCGTCGCGCCAATCTGTTCGCGCGTGCCACCGCACAGCCAGGTAATCGCAGCGCCGGCGCCGCACGCAGCGCAAATAGCACCGCAAAACGCCGAGAGCGCACCAATATAGCTCTTGATATGCACGGCGATAAGATCGGACAGCATCACGGCGCGCACCAGGCGCTCGTGGTCGCAACGCAGGTACTCGGCATACTCCATGACGGGCAATGCGCAGGTAATGCCCTGATTGCCCGAGCCGCACACAATGGCGACCGGCAGCGCGCAACCGTTCATGCGGGCGTCGGACCCGGCGGCCGCACGGGCACGGGCGCGGCAGGCGACGTCATCGGCACGAGCACCCAGCAGCGTACGGCCCACCTCGGCGCCCCAAGCGTGCGCGAGGCCCTCAGCACTGATCGCGCCATTCAGCTCAATCTGACGCTCAACGGCAGCGCGGGCGTCCTCAATGTCACCGTCCTCGATAAAGTCGATGATGGCCTCGATCGACATGGGCGTGTCGGCGTTATCTGCCGCACGCTCGGCCACCACGCGCTCGGCGCAGGCGGCGCACTCCCCCGCCGACTTACCGCATACCGGAATACCGTCGAGCGTATGGCACGTGACATTAGTGTGGTGATCGGTAATCTCGACGACCGCGGTATGGCCCCCGGCCGTCGCAGTCACCTTGATGTAGAGGTTGGGCACACCCTCGACAAGCGACACATCGCAGTAGTCCGCATCGGCAAGCAGCTCGGCCACGCGGGCGCGGTCCGCGTCATCGACGCTCTCGAGCACCTCGAGCGCGCTCTTGGCGTCGCCGCCCACGGCACCCAGCACGGCCGCGGCTTCAATACCATGCATTCCGCCCGAGTTGGGCACGGTCACGCTCTTGACGTTCTTGATGATGTTGCCCGAGCAGGCAACATCCATATGATCGGGCTCGCAACCGAGCGTCTGGCTCGCCAGCGCCGCTGCATAGGCAACGGCAATGGGCTCGGTGCAGCCGAGCGCACAGACAAGCTCGCGGTTCAAGACATCGCAAAAAGCGGCATCGCGGATGGAATCGGTAGACATAGGTATCTCCTGCTTACATAACGAACTGGGCTCTCGATAATAGTTAACTCTTTTATTTGATAACAATGCATCAGAAACCGCAACCATGGTTCCGACGGACGGCGCTTAAGCGCAATCTGACGGCATTCATTCATGAAAAGCCGGTCTTGTTGCATGCTAAAGCGTTTGACCAAAAAACGCCCGAGCGTTTACGCAAGAGTCGCGTTATCATGCAGTCGAAAGCGGTAAACACCTTTAGCATTTGCGCCGCACAGACCAGAGAGGAACCATCCATGAAGATCGGTATCGGTAACGACCACGCCGCCGTCGAGCTCAAGAACATCATCTCCGAGCACCTGAAGGAGCGCGGCTGCGAGGTCGTGAACTTTGGCACCGACACCTCCGAGAGCTTTGACTACCCCATCGCCGGCTACAAGGTGGGTAAGGCCGTTGCCAACGGCGACGTCGACCTGGGCATCCTCATCTGCGGCACCGGCGTCGGGATAAGTCTGGCTGCCAACAAGGTCGAGGGCGTACGCGCCGTCGTGTGCTCCGAGCCTTTCAGCGCCAAGCTCTCCCGCATGCACAACAATACCAACGTGCTCGCCTTTGGCGCCCGCGTCGTGGGCTCCGAGCTCGCCAAGATGATTGTCGACGAGTGGCTCGACGCCGAGTTTGAGGGCGGTCGTCACGAGCGTCGCGTCAACCTCCTCAACGAGATCGACCAGACCCGCGGTCTCAAGGTCGTCGACGAGGCCTAAAGACTTACAACGCCATACGCTAACGACAGCCCCCGCCTGGAATGCACGCACATTCCAGGCGGGGGCTCTTTGGTAGATTTGTGAGCGTTTACCAAAACCCTGTTGGGATAAAAAGGGCGCCGCGGAAGGAGTTCCGCGGCGCCCAAGCCACACGCTAACAGCTTTAAGGAGTCAAAGCTGGTTTAGCCAAAGAAGCGCTTGATCTCGATCTCGGCGTTCTCCAGGCAGTCGGAGCCGTGAATCACGTTGGCGTTGACATCGACGGCGAAGTCACCGCGGATGGTGCCGGGGGCAGCATCAAGCGGGTTGGTGGCGCCCATAAGGGTGCGCATCTTGGAGACGGCGGAAAGACCGGAAACAACCATCTTGACGACCGGACCGCTCGTCATAAAGTCGCACAGACCGCCAAAGAAGGGTTTGTCGGCCAGATGGGCGTAGTGCTCCTCGACGGTAGCGCGCTCGAGCGTGGTCATCTCCATGCGCTCGATGACAAGGCCGCTGCGCTCGATACGAGCAACGATCTCGCCGATCTTGCGATCGCGCACAGCGTCGGGCTTAATCATGATGAAGGTCTTCTCGATAGCCATAAGGTAGCCTTTCAAGTAGGTTCGCGCGTGCCCAAGTCCCATTCCGGCACCCGCCTGAACTGCATCGTAACAGAGTTTTAGCTGCAGTTAAACAAAAAGCTGTTTATTGAAGCGCTGTAATTTATTGAAGCGTTCCATATGTGTCACTTCTGTTTCGAAGCCCGATTAGAGTACCATCCGCTCCGCCACCAACTGCACCGAACCGAGCAGACGGTCGGTTGCCGCCCGTGAACGCACCCCCTTCACAACCTGCCCAAAGGTCCTACAGAAGTTCTCGACAAGCTCCTCCCTTCCCTATAACAAAACGGGCGCCCACCGTAGCGAGCACCCGTAAAGGCAAGATATGATGAACGCACCAGACAGACGCATCCTATAAGCTAATTAGCTCCGTGGCCCATCTCGACGACCTTGGTCAACGAGCCAAACACACCTTCGTCGGCAACGAGTTGTGCCTCGGCACGCTGCAGCTGCACGGCAACGGCGGCAGGGGCGGTGCCGCCCTCGGTCGTGCGCGCGGCGACAATCGACGGGATGTCGAGCGCCTCGGTAATGTCGCGCTCAAAGAGCGGGCTTGCCTCCTGGAACACCTCAAACGGCAGGTCCTCAAGATTGCAGCCGCGCTTCTCGCACATCAGGACCAGATGCCCCACCACGGCATGTGCCTCGCGGAACGGCAGGCCACGCTTGGCCAGGTAATCGGCAACATCGGTGGCGGCAAGGTGCCCCACGCCGCACTCGCGCGCCATGGCATCCTCGTTGACGGTCCAAGTCGAAATCATTCCGGCCATAACGGACAGGCACTGCATGAGCGTATGGGCGGTATCGAGCGCGCCCTCCTTGTCCTCCTGCAAGTCCTTGTTATAAGCAAGCGGCAAGCCCTTCATGGTTACCAGCAGCTGCACCAGGTTGCCGTACACGCGACCGCTCTTGCCGCGGATAAGCTCGGCAAAGTCGGGGTTCTTCTTCTGCGGCATGATAGACGAGCCGGTGGAGTAGGAGTCTGAAAGCGTGATAAAGCCAAATTCGGAGCTCGACCACAGCACGATCTCCTCGGAAAGACGCGACAGGTGCATCGCCATGACGGATCCGGCGTAATGCAGATCGAGCAGGAAATCACGGTCGGAAACCGCATCGAGCGAGTTGGGAATCACGCCCGCAAAGCCAAGTTCAGCAGCCGTCATCTGGCGATCGAGCGGATAGCTCGTACCGGCAAGCGCGGCAGCACCCAGCGGGCAGTTGTCGGCGGCATCAAAGGCGGCCTTCAGGCGCGTAAAGTCGCGCGCGAACATCCAGGAATACGCCAGCAGATGATGCGACAGCAGCACGGGCTGAGCGTGCTGCATGTGCGTGTAGCCCGGCAAAATCACCTTGTCGTACTTCTTAGCCGCATCCACCAGCACATGGCGCAGCTCTAGATTGGCCTCCATGAGCTCCTTGGCCAGCGCCTTGACGCCCAGGCGCGTGTCGGTCGCCACCTGGTCGTTGCGCGAACGTCCGGTATGCAAGCGCTTACCGGCCTCGCCGATGCGACGCGTCAGCTCGCTCTCGATGGACATATGAATGTCCTCGTCGTTGATGTCGAAGGTGAAGCTGCCGGCATCGATATCCTGTTCGATTCCGGTCAGACCCTCGGCAATCGCCTGCTCGTCCTCGGCACTGATGATGCCTTGGGTCGCCAGCATTTTGGCATGCGCCTTAGAGCCGGCGATATCCTGTTTATAGAGATGTTTGTCGACCGGCAGCGACGCGCCAAACTCCTGCGTGACCTCGGCCACGCCTGCCTCAAAACGACCACCCCAAAGAGCCATGGAACCGTCCCCTTTCTCCAAATACCAAAACAAGCGCCCAAAGCAATACGCCATATCGCTAAAGCGATTTTTCAACCGCTAGTTTTACACATTCCCCACCGTGTGCGGAGCCATGTAGCTAATTTGCAAAGAAGTGACGCGCCATGCACTTGGCGCCCAACGTCTCCCTCCGGATGTTGCCCTGCGAACCATCGATCCAGGCCTTCAGGCTCATAGGGACGTCCTCGACCCTTGCGGCATCGAACTCGGGCGCGAGGGCAAGTAAAGCATGCGCGATAGCATTGAACATAGTGGATACTCCTCATATATATAGGCGCAGAGCCGCCAAATTGATAGAAGGAGCCCCGCCGGACAACCCCGGCGGGGCTCGGACTCAGCCGCAGACGCGGCATCATGTATGCGGGCGGAACGTAGGGGCCACCGATGTTAAGAAGTGTCAGCAAGCATAACGAAAGGTAGGGACCCCGTGCGCCCGTTTTGTATCACGCGGATGGGCCGCGCGGATACCAAGGGAAGGAGGCGCTAGGCCTGGGCGGCAGCAGAGCTGGGCCCCTGGACCTTAGCCCACGTCTTGAGCGACAGCGTATCGATCTCGATAAAGCCGGCGCTGGCCTTCTCGTCAAACGTGGTGTCGCGGTCGTAGGTAGCCAGACCGTAGTCGTAGAGGCTGAAGGGGCTCTTGCGGCCGACGACATGGCAGTTGCCCTTAAAGAACTTCAGACGGACGGTGCCGGTGACGAACTTCTGGGTATCGGCCATAAACGCGTCAAGTGCGTTCTTGAGCGGGCTGTACCACTGGCCGTTGTACACGGCGGTGGCCCAATCCTGCTCGAGCTTGATCTTGGTCTTGAGCAGATCACCCTCGACGCAGATGTCCTCGAGCGCCTTGTGGGCGGTGATGAGCGTCAGGGCGCCGGGAACCTCGTAGCACTCGCGGCTCTTAAGGCCCACCAGGCGATCCTCGACCAGATCGAGACGGCCAAAGCCATTGTCGCCGGAGATCTTGTTGAGGGCGATGACGATCTCAGAGAGCTTCATCTTCTTGCCGTCGACGGCGACGGGCTTGCCGGCCTCAAACTCAATCTCGGTGTAGGTCGGGGTGTCCGGGGTGTCCTCGGGATTCTTGGTCATAACCCAAGCGTCGTCGAGCGGCTCATTCCAGGGATCCTCCAGGTGACCGCACTCAATGGCACGACCCCACAGGTTGTCGTCGATGGAGTAGGGGTTGTCGTTGGCACCCTCGGGAACCGGCACGTTGTGGGCGTGGGCATAGGCGACCTCGTCGGGACGGCACTTCAGGTCCCACTCGCGAACCGGGGCGATAACCTTGAGCTCGGGGTCGAGGGCCTTGACGGCGGCCTCAAAACGGACCTGGTCGTTACCCTTGCCGGTGCAGCCGTGGGCGACGTAGGTCGCGCCAAACTCGTGAGCGACCTCGACGAGCTTCTTGGCGAGCAGCGGGCGAGA
Organism: Collinsella sp.; assembly: GCA_022713905.1. Classification (GTDB taxonomy): domain Bacteria; phylum Actinomycetota; class Coriobacteriia; order Coriobacteriales; family Coriobacteriaceae; genus Collinsella. The sequence continues at coordinate 1,749 of JAIHTM010000064.1, read as the reverse complement.
AAGAGCCGAGAGCAGCGGATACTTGTTCTCGTACATGGAGTTTGCGGCGATGGCCTTAGTCAGGAACTCATCGGAGAACTCGTCGCGCAGGTCGAGCACCTGGCAATCGAGAACGCCCAGGTCGAGTGCCTTCTGCTTCTTGGCATCCAGTCCGGTCTCTTCCTGGCCCACGTTGCCGCAGACGCAAACGACATCGAGATTCTTCTCGTCCTGGAGCCACTTGACACATACGGATGTATCAAGACCACCGGAATATGCGAGAACGACTTTTTCCTTGCTCATGGCTGTTTCCTTTCGCCCTTGGTAGCTAGTTAGAACATCGGTCAGTTGCAAGTCATTTCGAGGTCAAAAACCGTGCAATATCAGGTTAAATAGCAAAAAGCAGCACATACATGCCCTAGAAACATGCAGCAATTTCGTGCTAAAACCCAACGACCTCAAAATGACTCTGTTGAGGCATTGCGCCCCATGCGGACAGAGACGATTGTTATCGTCGTCGGGAAATTGCGCGCTGGCGTCGGATGGCATTGTCTGCAGTGGTGATGATCTTTACGAACTGCATCTGCCTCTCCTTTCACCTATCGCCGGGCGCAATTCTAATATCGTAAACGGTACCTTTTCCTCGGTAAGCGGTTGTTTTTCCGTCTCCGTTTTCGATGGTCGCTATATTACGCTAAAGTGCCCGCAGCACAAGCGACAAATTCAAATTTCTGAAAAGTTTTTTCAGTACTTTGTGAAGCGTGGTGCAAATACGCTCCGTTCCTGCGAAAATACGCTCGACTACGAGTTGATGGTTATAACGTCTGAAACAATCTCGAAACGAAAGGGTCGCTTTTATGCAAACTTACGAATCGGACGCCAACATCGGCAACATTAAGATTCTCGCCGTCGATATGGACAAGACGCTGCTGACCGACGAGCGTGTGCTGCCCCAGGGTCTTGATGAGCGCCTGGACAAGCTCGCCGACGCCGACATCGTATTCTGCCCCGCCAGCGGACGTCCCGCCCCCAAGCTCGAGGAGATGTTCGAGGGCGTCAAGAACCGCCTCGCCTTTTGTCCCGACAACGGAGCGTGCGTGATCTATCGCGGCAGCTATATCTATAAGAGCACTATTGACGTGGAGCTGTATCAGCAGGTCTTAAGCAGTGCCTCGGAGGATCCGCGCGCTGTCCCCGTCCTTTGCTGCTTCGACGAGTTCTACGTGCTTGCCCGCGACCATCAATACCACGACGAGATCAGCGTCTACTACAACACAATCAACTACGTCGACAGCTTTGATGGCATTGATTTCGAGTCCAACAAGATTTCGGTCTTCTTCCCCGGCTACGACGCCGAGCCCGCGTTTCGCGAGACCTACAACCCCGCGTTCTCCGACCAGCTCTACGTCACCAACGCCGGACGCGAGTGGATCGACTTTATGAACCTGGGCGTCGACAAGGGCGCCGGCGTCGCGCACCTGTGCGAGCACTTGGGCATCGATATTGCCGACGCCGCCGCCGTGGGCGATACGTACAACGACATCCCCATGCTCGAGCGCGTCGGTCACAGCTTTATCGTGGACAATGCCGAGGAGCATATGAACGCGCATGCCAAGTGGCGTATTCCGAGCAACAACGACGGGGGCGTACTGACGCTCATCGACGCCATCCTGGCGGCTCGGTAACGTGGCTCGTCGGACCTGGCCGGGCGGCGCGGATTAGTTTTTCGTTCGGTCAGGTCCTGGGCTCGCTCGGAAAGCACATTAAGTG